>JBDSAQ010000411.1:0-5095 GCA_039922095.1 Ginsengibacter sp.
GACAGGAAATATTAACTCATTTTCCAAAGTTAATGGCACAGAACTAAAGATAGCTGAGGGAGCTTCGAACACCTGTAAGGGAATAAATACTATTCAGGAATGTCGGGTGAGGACACCCGCCAGGAAGAGGGCATTTCTATATTTAATGTGCAGCTAAGTGACGAATAGGCCAACAGCGGGTCGCTAATGCACCCATATTATTTCATTAGAACCTCGACAATTAAAAAGGCATGGATATTTTTTAGAGCCAGCTTGGTTAGACTGTAACCCTTTATAAATACATTGGAAATCTATATTACTAGCAGAATAATCTTTTAGAAAGGCCGTTGTTTTCAATTCGCTTTTAGTTTTCAAATAAAATTCTTCCTTAATATCCTTCATCAAAATTAAAAAATCATTCCCGGCAAATCCTTGAATGCGATAACTCATGCCATTGATTTTGTTTACACATAAAACATAACGATTACAAAAAGCAGGAATCACTATATATTTAAGAAACTTCGTTTTCATATCATACATAATTGAACTATCTACAACAGAGGTTTGACGATTTAAATTAACTGCTAAAAAAACATAGTCATTGGAAAAGCCATTACTACTTAGTGTATCTAGTCTCAGGATGATATTATTTATAAATAAAGAAAAAACAGAAGAATCTTTTACTGGAAAATCAGATGCATACCGACTGTCATCATTAATATGTTCAATATAAAACCAGGTTTTAAACAAAAAAGTACCATCGGCGCTTTTTTGTGAAAAGGCGGTAGTGTGCAGGCAGATTATGGAAAAAATCAGGCAGGTTTTATTTAGACAAAATTTCATACAAATACTTTTTAAAATCAATAGCCTTTATAGCTTGCGCCAGTTTTAGACTCTTTAATCTCTTACTTTATGCAGGCACAAGGATTGCCAACTCTCATACCCACCCTACACCCTCGAGCTGTCTCAGGACTTACAAGCAACGAACTTATAAAAGATATTCAATGTTTAAGAGTCCGCATTGCCTGCCAAAATAATAGTCTCTTGCAAATATCGCTGTAATCTTTTCGGGTAAAAACATCTACCCATGATACCACTGCAAAACTTACATAATACAATCCTCCCTGATCTATTATCCTATAGCCTCCTTTACTCATGAATTAATAATGTAAACCCCAATATATAGGTTATAACCCTGAATATTCTTTTGAAAGCCTTATATGGTGTCATGTTTGTCCTGAGTTACAAACTCAGGACAGCAGTGTGATTTCATAACAAGTGACAACATTAAATATCGTTAAGTCGAAAAAGATTTAGCCGGCATGAACTTCGTTTGTTATTTTTTCAAATGATAGGATTGATACAAGTAACAAGTTGTAGAAATCAGGTACTACTAAATATTTAACTCATTTTCCACAGCCAATGGCAATTGAACAAAAAAAGTAGTACTCTCTTCTTCAATAGTTTCAAACCATATTTTACCGTTGAATTTTTCTACTATACCCTTACACATGGCAAGCCCAAGGCCTGTTCCAGAGCTTTTTGTGGTAAAGTTTGGGGTGAATATTTTATTTATCATATCTGCGGGAATTCCTCTTCCATTATCTTTTACTTTTATCAATACTTCAGTTTCGTTCCCTGAGGTAGTAATATCAATAACAGCTTTTCTTTCATCTGGTATTGATTGAATTGCATTTTGAAGCAGATTGGTAAACAGGCGGTTTATCTGGGTTTTATCTGCCTGTATATTTATAATATCGCTGTGAGCATGCATGGAGATTTGCATATTCTCATTGGAAGAATATAAAGATATTACCTGCTTTAGAGAATCAGTAAGATTGAAAACCTGGTTTTTACTTTGACCAATATTTGCAAATTGCGCAAAGTCACCTGCAATTTGCGAAAGATGATCAATTTGTTCCACTAATATGTTAGCTACATACACAGAAATATCCTTTACATTGGGAGCATTGCAGCTAATGGCGTTCTGAAGGTATTGGAGATTTAGTTTCATTGGCGTTAATGGATTCTTTATTTCATGTGCAACCTGCCTGGCCATTTCACGCCATGCGCCTTCTCTTTCGCTCCTGGCAAGCATTTCGGCACTCTTATCTAATTTTTTTACCATCTTATTGTATTCTTTTACCAACTCCCCAATCTCATCTTTCCTGTGCCATAATATCATTTCATTTACCTTTCCCAGGTTAACTTCTTTCATTTTATTGCGAATTAAAGAAAATGATTGTGTAACCCGGTTGGTGATAAACAAGGCGATTATCCCGGCAATTAAAAAGATAAAGGCATTCAAATTAATTATGGTTACCAAAAAATTTGAAATCTCTTCTTCCAGTTTACTTTCAGATTCAAAATAGGGTATATTCAGGTAGGCAAACTCATTACCGTTTTCATTTCTTAACGGAACATAATTATTGAGGTATTTTAATTTGCCAATACTTTGTTCAGAAAAAAACTGAACATCTTTTAATTTGTTTAAATGATAAAAAGCTACAGGGTCCATTTTTTTACTAACAACACCCTTTCTGTAAGGCAGTGATAAAGTTGATAGTTCAAGGTTACCGGCAAGATCATACAGGTTAATATCAGCAGCATATATTTCAGCTATTTTTAAAAGTGCACGTTCTAATTTATCGTTTGCATGGAGCTTATAATGTTGTTGTACTTCCCCGGATAAAGAAAATGTATCTAATGAATTATGTACTTCATTTTGCATCACCTGGATACTCCTGCTTAATTTTTCCCGGTTATTATTATGGTATTTTTTTATAAAAAATAAAATTGTAGTTATGCCAATTATAACAAATGAAAATACGCTGATCAAAATTACTGTGCCATGTATTTGTGTGCGGATAGTTAAACCGGAAAGTAGCTTAATCTTTCTTAAATTAAATCTTTTTTGTACCAGGATATTTAAGACCTTCAGTAGTGCAATGAGCAGCAGAAAGGAGCAGAACAACCAGGCAAATAAAGTAATAGATTCAATATAAAAGCTATCCGGTTTAGTTATCACAATTACTTTATCTCCATCAGCCCTGTACCACAGCTCATCATACCCATTTTTTTTGTTTGTCCAAAACTCATTGTTCAATAGTTTAGGTGCAAATATTTTAGTAGCAAAGGCATAATCATTATGGCTGGTACGCAAACGATTTTTATTATATACGGCAAAGGCATACAAGGTTGAGTTTTCAATTGAATTCGAATTTCCTTTAGAAAACAGTTCAGGATAAAGCTCATCGCTTTTATAATTTTTGGGGTTAGAGACAATGAAAACATATCCCATTGGATTCCCCACGGAATCGGTTACCTGTTTTTTGAATATATAATTAAACTTATCATAGGATACATCGTAATAATATAACCCTTCTGTGCCAGTAGTTTTTGCCTGTGTTTCTATTACTGTGTTTAAGGTATTGAGTGTGGTTGAATCTGCATTAAATAATGGCTTTTCATATTCATTAAAAGTATAGATGCGGGTATCATATTTATTTTGATATCCTAAAAAATTTATGCTGATCAGGCTGTCTTTAATAAGCCGGTTTTGTGTTTGATTTGTCAGCCTCGGGAAAATCTGTAAAAAAAAATCATTTCTAAAATCGGTGACTACCAGATCCAACATCATTTCACTAACTGGATCGGTTTTGTTTGAAAGATTTTCAGCAAAATGTTTTCTAAACCCAAGCTCTTTATTTTTATTCTGCAGAACAATTATTGCTGTAATTGAAACAGAAAAAAAGAATATCCAGGAAACGTACCCCGGAAATACTATTTTACCTGGTGCAAAACTGTGGTAGTTTTTATTTAATAAGAAGACAAACAGAAGCAGCCATAACAATAACAGCAAATTAAAAGATATGTAAGGGCTCGGACTTGCATACGCAAAGCTCAAAAAAGTGAGACCGGACACGGCCAGGGAAATATATAATAAATACAATTCATCTTTTATAAACTGATTTAAAGTATACGATAAAATCTGAAATAAAAAAAAGTATCCGGAAGCTATACAACACAATACAATAAAACCTGCAACGCTATAAATGCTTAGTGTAAAAAAATTAATTACATCAAATGATATTTGCGAATCCGCTACGAGACTCCTGATAATGTGGCCGCATATGAATGTTGCCACTATCATAATGAATGCGATTGCTATTATAATCGTCTTCTTAGCCCGGGCAACTTGTTTAATTTTAAAAGGCCGGTGCTGTAAATGATACCTGGCGAATAAAATAAACCATAAAAATATTAATGAGTTAATCAACAGGTCGCCGAGTGATCTTAATATGTAATTGGAGCCATAGATTGCCGGATCAAATAATTCCAACTGGCGAAAATTTAATGGAACAGGTAAAAAATAACTTAGTGCTCTTATTATTATCACAGATATAAATAATACCAGGAAACCAGGACGTAATCCTTGTTTTATTGCTATAAAATTTGCAGCAAGATGGATGAATATAAATACAAGGAGTGCAGCTATAATTTTTAATATAAGGGCTATAACATTGTTTTGAACTATTTTATTATTAATGTTTATTGGGTTTAAATAAAATAAAACCCTGCCATCTAAACCCTTTACTTCAAAGCTACCTGGCTGCAGGCTGAGCTCATAATTATTCTCAATGTTATTAATAGCAATAAATGAATTTTCAAGATAAATGTTCCTGACATAATAGTCCCATTTAACGGGTATTAGCGAAATTATTTTATAGGAATTGTTCTCTTTAGTTATGATTGTTTTTTTATTTACTACATACCAGCCATTAAGTAGTTTTGTTACAAAGCTGGTATTGGCAGCATGGTAAGTAGCAGAATCAGGCTCTACAACCTGCGTGTTCCAAAAAACGCAGTTATCTGTTATGTTTTTTTGCTGGCTGTAAATAAAAATAAAATAATTTTTTTCTTTTATCTTTTGCAGGATGGCTTCATTATACTTGTTTAATGCCAGCACATTTACCAGGCTGGTATTTTCACAAAAGGCTTCAAAATCTTTTTGCTTTTTTTGTATATCCTTTTGAATTGTTTTTTGAACAGAAGCATGGGTGGAGGTTCCGCTCCAATAATTATCAATTATAAATGAAATGGTAATAGCCCATGC
>JBDSAQ010000412.1:0-3866 GCA_039922095.1 Ginsengibacter sp.
CAGCTTAGCCAGGGCAGCCTCTGCAAAAGGCGTTAATTTTTTTTCATAATTAAAAGTTTAGAGCCTTAAATTACGAAAGGAATGCCCGTATTTCATTTCCCGACGTAGGAGGGTTCGGTTCAACATTTGTATTGCCGCAACTAAACTAATCTATTACGGCAATGAACCCAAATTAGTTTGCTTTAACGAAACTGTTTCGTGGAGGAGTGTTTTAGTTTATTACTAATAGCTATCCTTGTGGTGGTTTTGTGTGGACAAACTGAGCGGTTGGTTTTTGGCAACTCTCCCAACTCTAATAAATATAGCTGAGAGTCCAATAAATAAAGCTATAAGTAAAACACTCGTTATTAAAACTTTTAATAACCCAAGATTTTCTACGTTAACAAAAGGATAAGGATAAAAGTTAGAAATCTTTCCCCTTATTAAAATGTAAGTCAGGTAAGTTAATGGGTATACTAACCATTTTGGTATTTGCGCATATGTCACTGATAATTTGTTTTCGTACAAGTACCAGTAAATAATTACCATAATTGGTATTAAAGTGTGAAGCAATTCATCTATAATCATTTGAAGCCCTGCCGGATGCCAGAGGTGTCGTAAAACAACCTGGTAAACAAGTCCAACGATTGTAATGTAAACTGTGATGGCTGTTAAAGTCCCCGGTTTGTCTATGATTGCGGCAAAACCATTCTTTATTTTAAATATGACTATCGTAAAGTAAATCGCTACTATAGAATTTGTCAAAATTGTAAAAAAGCTAAAGAAACGGATTGTCGTTTCACTAATAGAAACAACCCGATTTTCTATCATCAAATAATATTGTGTAAAAACAGCAAACCAAACAATTATTGCGAAAGTAATTGATAACTTTTTTTTCATATTGATGTCAATTAAGCTTGTTGCCAGGTTTGTATTGCCTCAATAAATAATCTATTGAGACAATAAACTTACGAAAGTGTTTTGTGGAGGGGTGATTTAGTTTATCACTAATAGCTATCCTTGTGGTGGTTTTGGTGTAGGAGTTGAAGAGAAATATCCCGTAACCACAACTATTGAAATAAACCTGGATTTTAATTTACTTAGCAAGTTGTAGTGAGAAATAAAACAGGCCCCATATCAAGACAAAATATTTTGTTCCATAATTTTATGAAGAAAAGACAGGATAATCACACAGCGTAAAATCTCAAAAGATCAGGATTTGATAATCAATAATCCCTAAATTTACTTAGCAATTTAAACTTGATTTATGATCCATGATAAAAGCTCCGGTGGAGACGAAAAACATTCTTTACATCATGCACGCAGAAAATTTTTAAAACAATCATCTGCATTAACTGCACTTGTTTTGGCGCCACCAGGTTTGATCAAGGCATCCGAAAATAATCTGGATGAGAAAGGTGCTCAATATTTTGAACAACAATCTTTACAAATAGAAATAAATGGTGTGCAGCATCAGCTCAGCGTTGAACCACGGGTTACTTTGCTTGATCTCCTCCGTGAGCAGTTGCATTTAACCGGTTCAAAAAAAGGTTGTGATTTCGGCCAGTGTGGCGCCTGCACTGTACATGTAAATGGTAAAAGAGTTTTATCATGTATGAGTCTTGCAATTATGCAGAATGGAAAAAAGGTAACTACAATTGAAGGCCTGGCAAATGGCGAAGAACTTCATCCAATGCAGCAGGCTTTTATTAAGCATGAAGGATTTCAATGCGGATACTGCACACCCGGACAGATCATGTCTGCTGTGGCCTGTGTTCGTGAAGGCCATGCAGATTCGGAAGATGAAATTCGTAATTATATGAGTGGAAATATTTGCCGCTGCGGCGCTTACCCAAATATTGTAGATGCAATTATGGAAGTAAAAGAAAAAGGAGTCACCATATGATAAACTTTGATTACATAAAACCTTCAACGCAAAAGGCAGCTATCGGTGCATTGAATAAAGATGCAACCTCACAGTTAATCGCCGGGGGAACTAACCTTATTGACCTGATGAAAAGAGGTGTTGTTGCTCCTGAAAAACTGATTGATATAAATGATCTTCCTCTTAAAAATATTAAGCAGTTGAAAGGCTTTATCCGCATCGGTGCATTGGCATTAAACAGTGAAGTGGCGGAGCATGAACTTGTCATTAAAAAACTTCCATTGCTTTCGCAGGCGTTGCAGGCCGGGGCATCTCCACAATTACGCAACATGGCTACGGTTGGCGGTAATATGATGCAACGTACAAGGTGTTCTTATTTTTATGATACAACAATGCCCTGTAACAAGAGACAGCCTGGCAGCGGCTGTGGAGCTTTGAAAGGATATAATCGTATGCATGCTATTCTTGGCGCTTCTGATACTTGCATTGCAGTTCATCCAAGTGATATGTGTGTTGCACTAACAGCATTGGATGCATCAGTTATAATAAGCAGTATAAAGGGAGAACGCAAAATTCATTTTGGAGATTTCCATCGTCTTCCCGGCAGTACTCCTGAAAAAGATAATAATCTGCAAAGAGGTGAAATGATAACCGCCGTAGAAATTCCTGACAATGATGCTTTCGTAAAAAATGTACTCTACATGAAAATACGTGACAGGGCTTCTTACGCATTCGCATTGGTTTCTGTGGCAGCAGCGCTGGACATGCAAGGTGACAAAATAAGAAACGTGCGGCTTGCTATGGGCGGTGTAGCACATAAGCCATGGCGTTTAACTTCAGCGGAAAATTTTTTAAAAGGAAAAACTGCCACTATTGAAAATTTTAAACAGGCAGCAAACATTGCAATGAAAGAAGCAAAAGGATATGGCTATAACAATTTTAAATTAACGCTTGCGCCTAACACAATTGTGCAAACATTAAAAACAGTTTCAGGATTATCATAAAAATATCTTTTAAAAATTTATCCTAACATTTTACTCTTACCCCTCTCCTTTGGAGAGGGGCTGGGGTGAGGTCAAACCAACAATTATGGAATTTTTTCAGGAAGAGATTGACAGGGTTGATGCCAAAGCAAAGGTTACTGGTACGGCACAATTTTCTTATGAATATAATATTCCAAACCTTGCGTATGGCGTAATCGTGGCAAGCACAATTACTAAAGGAATGATTATCTCACTTAATACAAAAAGTGCAGAACGAGCGCCTGGTGTTATCGCTGTTATCAGCCATCTCAATATTCCAAAGCTTAAAGGTTACGAACCTGCTGCAGATGCTGATAAGCTACCACCGATCCGCAAAGGCTTTAAAGTTTTTGAAAATAGCATGGTTCGTTTCAACGGGCAACCGATTGCCATAGTTGTTGCTGATACTTTTGAAAGAGCGACTTATGCTGCATCGTTGGTAAAAGCGCAATATCAAAAGGAAGAACATCATACTGACCTTAGTGAAGCAATAAAAAACGAAACACAGCTCACAGGAAATCCTGACAATGATTATATACGTGGAGAAGTTGATGCATGGAAAAATGCACCGGTGAAAATAGAAGCAGAATATGAAATTCCTTATGAAGTGCACAGTGCTATGGAAATGCATGCCATTACCGTGAAGTGGGACACTGATGATAAAGTAACGGTGTATGAAAAAACGCAAACGTTATCAGGCACACAGGGAAGTATTGCCAGGGTGTTCGGTATTCCCCCGCAAAATGTTCATGTGATCACCAAATTTGTTGGCGGCGCATTTGGAAGCGCAGGCAGTACATGGCCGCATTCCATTGCAGCAGTGATAGCAGCAAAGCAGACCGGAAGGCCGCTGAAGGTTTCATTGACCAGGGATCAGATGTTCACTATGGTTGGTTATCGTCCCAAGGCAATACAAAAGATAGGAATGGGTGCATCAAAAGATGGAAAACTTCTCGGTATAACTCACGAGGCAAATGCAA
>JBDSAQ010000413.1:0-4268 GCA_039922095.1 Ginsengibacter sp.
CAAAAGAGTATTAGATGGAAACAGGCGCAACAACCAGGATTGGAACTTTGGTAATATAGAACTGAGCTGGGAAGCCGACAGTCTTAATACATTAAGTGTATACACAAATACTGATAGCTGGTCAGAAAGGACGGTAACAGCTCAAACGATAACAACGGATTTTTCTTCCGCTCCATCTACCATCAGCTTTTATAACCTGGATAATAAAAGTAATAATCCCGGCATAAGCGTAGGCAGCGATTACATAAAAAAATTCAAAAAAAATAAAGACAGGGAATTCAGTTTAAGATTTCTTGGCGAATTTGGTAAGAGCAATTCCGATCTTAACAGTTCGCAGGACAACCCCGGTACAGACAGATTCCTGAGTAATAAGAGTGATGCCATCAATGATCAATATACCATACAGGCCGATAATAGCATCCCGGTAAAAAAGACAGGCAGGCTTGAAGCAGGTGTGAAAGCAATTTTACGCCGTGCCAGTTCCAATTTTGAAAGCCTTATTAAATATGATCCGTTAACTGACTATAAATTAAACCCGGCCAACACTGATAATTTTAAATATATGCAGAACGTGTTCAGCGTTTACAGCATGTATACTTTTAAAATAAAAAAATCCAACTTCCGGTTTGGTGCACGGATAGAGCAAACTGGTGTGAATGGAAACTTTATAACATCCAACACGCTTGTAAAACATAGTTATACTACCCTGCTTCCAAACCTGCAATTCACCAACAAACTGAGTACAGTAACCACATTGGTAATTACTTATAATAAAAGATTACAGCGGCCCTATATATGGGATCTTAACCCATTTGTATTTAACAACGACTCTCTTAATATTTCCTTTGGTAATCCTGATCTTGGCCCGCAAACCATTCATAGTATTTCAACACAGCTACGGTATGGTAAGGAATCTACATTTGGCGGAATTAATATAGAAGGAAGTTACAGCAATAATAAAATATTAGAGTATGCTTCGTTTGATCCGCAAACAGGAATAACAAAAACAACAAGTCTGAATATTGGAAAAGAATTTCAATCAAGTTTAAATTTAAATCTAAACACTAAGCTTACGGAGAAATGGCAACTTTTTGTGTATGGTTCACTCCGTTACAGTACGGTAACAAATAATGCAAATGCCGCACAATCCAATAGTGGGTTCGGATGTTATTTTAACCTGAATACCACCTACACGTTTTCAGACAAATTCTCAGCAAGCAATTTCCTTGGCTTATGGAAAGACCCCATAACTATTCAAACTACTTACCCTTTCAGAACATGGTATAATGTTGCTTTAAATTATAAGACCTTAAAAAAGAAATTGAGTATTTCTTTAAGAACGGTTAATTTCTTTGAGAACACCCGTGATTACAAAACAATCATAAAAGATCCAAATTTTTCCAGCACTAATATCACCAGGCAGATCAGGCGTGGTGGCGTACTTGCGCTCACCTGGAATTTTGGTAAGCTTACCGAAAATGTTTCCAAAAAGAAAGGAGTGAATAATGATGATCTTCTTAGTAAGCCGGCTGCGCCTGCTGGTAATTGAGAAGTAGTGCCCACCAATTAATTAATAATGATTCAGGAATATCCGTGTAAGAGACGTTAGGATGCTACATTTTAAACACTGCTATTCAGGCTCATAAAACTTATGCCTATATACAAAAGCCCCAATCGCTCCGGCTCTGTAATCTCTTACTTTATGCAGGCATAAGGATTGCTAACTCACATTGCCAAACTACACCCTTGCGCCAGGCAACTCTCTTTATATGCTTGGACTAAAACATGATGAACTTCTGCTACCAAACTTGCGACAATAGAGGAGCTCCTAAGCTGTGTTAACTGGAATAAATTTTTATTAAAACCCATTATCAAATGGTAACTTACTTTTTAAAGCAGAATCAATTTTCAAATCCTGACCAGGCATCATCCTATCCCAATCTTCATCTATTGATACTTCTCCATCTCGCCAAATTGCTATATCTCTCAATTCTACTTTTTGATTTGGAGCCATATCTCTGATGCTATTATTAAAGCCGATATCAATTAAATAATACTTTTCCTGTTCATTATCCGGGTTGGGATTAGGTAAATTATGACCCGGTTTTTGACCTATAAATAAAACATCAGATACAGGGAGATTAGCCTTTACAGTGTCAATATATTTTTTAGCAATATTTGCAAAAGAATCTATCGTCATCGATTTATTATTGTAATTAGTTATTGCGACTAAATCTAAATACGTTTCATAACCATTGTTTGATCCTGAGTCCCTGCGATATAAAAATATCCTACTTTTCTCTTTCTCTGAATTGTTTAAACAACTTGTCGTGCACATAATAAAACTTAATAAAATATAAAATATAATTTTTAAATTTATGCCATCCATAGTAAAAGTGATTTTAACTATTTCCACCCTCCTGGCCGGAGTCCTCACCGGGCATTCCTCATTCATAATTTATACATATAATGGTTAAGTATTTTAAATCCGATAGTTATCGGATCATGATAGCCTTCTAATATACATTTTATTCTATCTTGCCTCATGGCTGTTAAAACTCCTGTTGACCGTTTGATAGTTAATATTATTTTCCGAAATATGTCTTGACTATTGCATTGCTTGGTCTCTCCTACCAAAAGCTGTTTGATTTAAAGCCTTACTCGTTCTAACTAGTTCTCGTTGCAACGACTATCTCTAAGGATTAGTAAGCATTAATCTCTATTAAAATAACAACTGTCTTATCATTGTTGCATATGATCTCCGCCCATTTGGCAAGCTAATCAATATTGCAGTTATTTAGTCATCGTTGCAAAAGTAAATTTCGTAAATTCGGTATTGCTTGTAACTTCAAAATCATACTTCATTTTTTATTTACTTTGATATAATGCAGACCTGGAAACATAAGAAATTCCTGCTGACTTTTTCAATAATTACGATTATTACGGCTTCTGCTTTCGTGATAAGCGCTAATCATTCTGCAATTGATTTTAATACCCAGGTAAAACCTATAATAAATAAAAATTGTATCACCTGCCATGGCGGTGTAAAACGCCAGGCCGATTTTAGTTTACTCTTTCGGTCAGAGGCGTTGAAGAAAACAAAATCGGGTAAGTATGCTATAGTTCCCGGCCATGCGAACAGGAGTGAAATGATTCGTCGCGTTAATTTAAATGACCCTGAGGAACGCATGCCTTATAAACATCCGCCATTAAAAAAAGATGAAATTGAAATATTAACCAAATGGATTGACCAGGGTGCAAAGTGGGGAGATCATTGGGCTTATGTACCTGTAAAAAAAGAAGAAGTCCCTGTTCCTCAACCTTCGTTATTTGGTTTAATACCCGCAAAAAAAAATGAGTGGGTAAAAAATGATATTGATTATTTTATTTGCGATAAACTAAAGTTAGAAAACTTACAACCCTCACCGGAAGCGGATAAGGCAACATTATTGAGACGGGTAAGTTTAGATATAACCGGTCTTCCTCCTTCAGAAAAAATAGCACAACAGTTTTTAAATGACAACAATGATAAGGCATATGAAAAAATAGTTGATGTATTACTGGCATCTCCGCATTATGGCGAACACTTTACAGCCATGTGGCTTGATCTTGCCCGTTATGCTGATACAAAAGGCTACGAACGTGATGATAGCCGTTCCATTTGGCGCTACCGCGATTACCTCATTAATGCATTTAACCAGGATAAACCATATGATCAGTTTTTGATTGAACAATTAGCCGGTGATCTTTTGCCCAATGCAACAGATGATCAATTTATAGCCACCGCTTTCAACCGCAATACCATGACCAATGACGAAGGTGGAACTGACAATGAAGAGTTTAGAACAGCAGCCGTTATTGACAGGACTAATACAACCTGGCAGGCGCTGATGGGAACTACATTTGGTTGCGTGCAATGCCACAGTCATCCTTACGATCCGTTTAAGCATGAGGATTATTATAAGTTTCTTGCCTTCTATAATAACTCAAGAGATGAAGATACTTATGCAGATTACCCTTTGCTCCGCGAATTTAAAAAAGACGATAGCTTAAAATTAATACAACTTACAGACTGGTTTTATAAAAATGGCTATAAACAAAAGGGGAAAGAAATTTACAAATTCTTAAAAACCTGGCAGCCTGCAATAAACTCACTTACAGCAGATTCATTTATCAACAGCGAATTAAATGATACCAAATGGCTCGTTTTCCGCAACCATGGTTTAGCCCGTTTAAAGGCTGTAGATCTTGAACAAAAAAGTGAATTA
>JBDSAQ010000414.1:0-3049 GCA_039922095.1 Ginsengibacter sp.
ACGGATGCTCAAAATTACAGTCCTATATTGGCATAAAACATGAATAATAAAACAGGCGATGAATTACCGTTGAGATTTGTTGTATAAAATAAATATTATATTTATAATCAAAATCTGCAAAATAGCCACTTAATAAAAAATCACCCTGGCAGGTAATAACACATGCACAATTTCCGTTAACAAATTAGTATGCTTAAATATAATATGAATATGAATTTTAGCTTTAAATATAATTTTTCTTATATAAATTATAAATATTCCTTTTTTTTATTTTTTGCTTTGGTATGCAACCTTAAATCTTATAGTTCTGTAAAAAATATTATCACTATAAACCATAGAAAACTATTAATTAATGATGCTCCCGTATTTAGCAGCAATAATTATTCTTTTAGTGTTCCGGAAAATGCAGCCTTGGGCACTTCTTTAGGTACAGTGTCAGCAACTGATGCAGATAATGATGTACTTACTTATTCTATCAAGACCGGCAATACCAACAGTGCCTTATCCATTAATAGTGGAACAGGTTTGATAACGGTTGCTAAACCTCTGAATCACCATACTCAAGACCAATATGTGCTGGTTGTTGCAGTAACTGACCCTGGAGGACTTTTCACTGAGGCTTCAACAATTATAACTGTACAGGCTGAAACAGCAACACCCGGCTTTACCAATATTATTTGGGGAACAACTAAAACTCAACCATTAGGAACGCATGAAGTTCATGGGGAAGTAGTCAATGAAAAACTCTATATGTTCGGCGGCTATGATGTGCAGAAACGTCCCAATTATACACCTACAAAACGGTCATTTGTTTATGACCCGATAGCTAAGACCTGGACACCTATTGCTGATTTACCCCATATTCCCAATGGTGCAGATTTTGGTGGCGTTACTCATGAGGGGCTTGCCACTGATGGCACTGACATCTATTTTGCAGGCGGCTATCTGTCTAGTTCTAATGGTATCAGCCAGACTTTTGCTACTAAACAGGTTTGGAGGTATAATGTAGCGTCTGATACATATACAGCGCTGCCTGATCTTCCTATTGACTTAGCTGCAGGGCAGTTAAGATATCTCCAGGGGAAAATTCATTATATAGGGGGTGCCAACAAATTACGCAGAGATACGACGGTTCATTATGCATTAAATCTTGATAGCTTATCTGAAGGCTGGAAGGAATTAGCTCCTGTACTTTACCGTCGCAATCATCCGGGTTCAGCAGTTTTTGAAGGTAAAATATATTTTTTAGGTGGCTCTCGTTTTCAGGATGATAATGCAATTACACAAAAAATGGTTGAAGTTTATGATCCAAATACTAATGCCTGGACAAGAGTTGCCGATTTACCTGTAGCCCGTGATCACATTTCTTCATCAGTGATAGTTAACGGAGACCGTATTTTGGTATTAGGTGGATTAACTGCTCCTAATGTTAAGACTGCTTTGGTTTCAGCATACTCGCCAGCCACAAATACATGGAAAGATCTCACACCCCTGCCGGCAACGAGAGCTGCAGGTGTGGCAAGTGTGCTAAACGGCGATATTTATTATGCAGGAGGAAACTATACAAACAGTAATTATAAAGGGATAACAATAAAAATTTACAGTGATCATTTATATTCTTTTACAGGCAATGGCAACTGGAGCAACCCTGCTAACTGGAGTAATAACACAATACCTCCCGCAAGTTTACCCGCAGGAAATAGCATTATAATAAATGGTGAGTGTATAGTGGATGTTTCCCAGATAATAGAAAAGGGGGCATCAATTACAGTGGCTCAGGGGAAAAGCATGAATATAGTGGGGAATCTTACTATACAGAAATAATTAGTTTACCTTAATGACTATATTATTCAACAAGGGTTTTTAAAGGCCGATGGATTAACGATCCCTGATATAAGAATTTCAAGAGAATTTTTTAACGATATATAATAGTGAAGGGATAATCTGGAACAGGAATCGAAACATAAAAAAGGAGTCAAATAATAAAATATGAATAAAGCTAAACTGGCGCTCATTCTGTCTATTATTGCCGGATTACTTTGCTTAACTAAATTTATTGTTTCTTATTACAGGCATTCTCAAATAGACTATACTATATTATTTGCGGGAATTTTTATCATTGTTTATGGGATCAGTGTCAGTCGAAAAAATTTGTAATACCCAAAGTTATAGATCGCAGATATCCTTTCTTAGTTATTGTTCACCAGATCTGGCACTCTGCACACATGCTTGTCTATATTAACTTCTGTTTATTTGATGATGCAATAGCATAGATCATTTCCAATCTTCTATACAACAACTACCTTCCTAAATTCATTCAAAATAATTTCTCTATCTTATCATTACAAATCATTTAACAGATTTCTATTAAGGCTATTTGCTGATCTCAAAAATTATGTATTGCTTTATGTTATCAATTCACCAGTCTCTCTCTAAAAACAATTCAAAAATTATGGGCCCCGATGGTCATTCGTGCCTGAAAAAGTTCAGAGTAACTTTTTTTATGGCAATGCTTTGTACAACAGCAATTCTATTCTCTTGTAATTCAAAAAAGAAATGGGCAGATGTTGATCCGGCATTCAGCAAATACATTGATGCATATACTTCAGGCATCATTTCAAAAACCTCTTCGGTAAAAATTCAACTTGCCTCAGACGCTTCTACAACTCATCCAACCGGGGAGGCTGTTGGAGAAACATTATTTAAATTTTCGCCTGATGTAAAAGGTAAAGCCGTTTGGCTTGATGCCCGTACCATTGAATTTAACCCTGAAAAAGAACTCACACCCGATCAGTTATACAACGTATCATTCAAGCTGGGCCAGGTTACCGGCGTACCTTCTAAATACAAAGAATTTGAATTTAATGTGCAAACATTAAAGCCTTCTTTTAAAGTAAATGAATATGGATTAAGAAGCGCCGGCAATAAAAACAACATGGTATTGCTGGGTGAAGTGCTGACCGCAGATATTGAGACATCTCCTAAGATTGAAAAATTATTATCCGCAACTCAAAACAGCAAATTATTAAAAGTAAACTGGCAACATAAC
>JBDSAQ010000415.1:0-19406 GCA_039922095.1 Ginsengibacter sp.
TGATAGAACTAAAAACAGTTTTACACACTACAAAAACAATCCCTATAATATTACAAGCATTGGCTCTAACGAAGTAGAACATATACTTGAAGATAACGAAGGCAATTTGTGGGCAGGAACATGGGGAGGAGGATTAAATCTTTTCAATCGCACTAAGGGAAATTTCACCCGTTTTATAAATAATCCTGCTGATAAAAATTCTATCAGTTCCAATTACATCCAGAAAATATTTGAAGATCATGATAAAAATTTATGGATCGCAACATATTATGGCGGGCTAAATCTTTTTGACCGTAATACAAAAAAATTTTTCCGGATTACTGATGACCCCTTGCATAAAACAAAGTTGTCTGGGAATAATATTGTTTCAATAAACGAAGATAAAAACAACAATATCTGGATTGGCACTGATGATGGAGGATTGAATTGCTACAATACAGCAGAAAAAAAATTCTATCACTATTTTAATAAAGAAGAAAAGCTTCCTGACCTGAGAATAATATTTTCTGATAGTAAAGGAAGGCTATGGATTGGCCAGACAGGACTCTACTTATTTGATCCGAAAAGAAATAATTTTTTTCTATACACAGATAAGGCCGGTTTATCAACTGAATTTATAAAAGGAATTGAAGAAGATAAAGAAGGGAATTTTTGGATAGCTACCTCCAATGGTGTTACACAATTTAATCCTGAAACGTTTTCTTTTAAAAAATATAATACTGCTGATGGATTGCAGGGACTCGAATTTGAAGCAAATGCTTATTATAAAACAAAGGATGGGGAATTTTTTTTTGGAGGCGTTAACGGGTTCAACAGATTCTATCCTGAAAATATAAAGATCAATAGATTTAAGCCTCCCGTCTACCTAACAGACTTTCAGATATTCAACCAAAAAATTCTTCCCGGTACAAAAGGCTCTCCATTACAGAATGATATAAGCGAAAGTAATAAGATCATACTTTCTTATAAGCAGGCAACATTTTCGTTCGGCTTTGCAGCGCTTAATTACACAGCTTCGGAAAATAATAGATATGCATATAAATTAAAAGGACTTAATAAAGACTGGAACTATGTTGGCAATGAGAGAAAAGCTTCTTATACAAACCTTGATCCCGGAACATATACATTTTATGTAAAAGCCGCAAATAATGATGGTATCTGGAATGAAGAAGGACGATCTGTTACCATCATTATTACACCACCTTTTTGGAACACTTGGTGGTTTCAGTTATTGGCTGCAATGGCTGTTGCTACAGCGGCTTTGGCTTTATATAAATTTAAAAGAAAACTTGAATTAAGAAAAATTGAAGAAACAAAAAAGGAAGAAATGCACAACTTGCAATTACAATTTTTCACCAACATATCACATGAGTTTCGTACACCGCTTTCATTAATCATTGGCCCGGTAGAAAAATTGGAGAAAGAAGATCCCAACTCTGCATTTACACATTTTTATAAAACAATTCATAGAAATGCAAACCGTTTAATGAATTTGATTAATGAGCTGATGGATTTTAGAAAAGTAGAATCAGGCGCTTTAAAGCTACATGTAATGCCCGGCAACCTTTCTTTATTTTTGAACGAAACTGCTGAAGAATTTGCAGAATTAGTTGTCGAGAAAAAAATTGATTTCAGACTTATTATACCTGAATCATCTTCGGAAACATGGTTCGACAGGCAGGTCCTGGAAAAGATCATCATTAACCTTCTTAGTAATTCTTTTAAGTATACTCCGGAGGGGGGTATAATAACAACCAACGTGATGGATAGCTTAAATGGTTTTAAACCATCATTTGCAAATGAGTTGATTCTTAAAAGCGATTACGTTGCTAAAAAATATATTTATATACGTGTAGCCGATAACGGCATTGGAATTTCCAAAGAATCCATTGCGCATCTTTTTGAACGCTATTATAAAATAAGCGATACACATCTAGGCTCAGGCATTGGATTGGCATTTGTAAAAAGCCTCACCTTTCTGCATAAAGGAAATATTTATGTGTATAGTGAAAGAAACAAAGGCACAGAAATAATTATAGCCATTCCATGCAGCAAACAGGATTATGAAAAGAAAGAAAGATGGATGAATGATAATAAAGAAACAAAATTAGAAAGTGTTCAGGCAAAATACCAACATTATCATCTTCCCGTAAATGGAAATTACCAGGCAGATAAAGAGCAGAAGGAATCCCGCAACAAGCAGCATATTTTAATAGCAGACGATAACGAAGAGCTGAGAAATTTTTTATACCAAAGCCTGGGCAGTTATTACAATATTACTGTGGCAGAAAATGGCAATACAGGTTTTGCAAAAGCTAAAGAGGAATATCCTGATCTGATTATTAGTGATGTAATGATGCCAGGTATTAATGGCATTGAATTTTGTAAAATGATTAAAGAGGATATTGAAACCAGCCATATTCCTTTTTTGATGTTAACTGCAAAAGATGCGCTGGATTCAAGAATAGAGGGAATTGAATCAGGTGCAGATTATTATTTTTCAAAGCCTTTAAGCATTGAGCTCCTGTTGCTTACTATTCAGAATATTTTTACTCAAAAACAAAAGCTTAAAGAGCACTATACAAAAAACCATCATGCCGACGCAAAAGAACTGGTGCATACTGCAAAAGATAAAACTTTTATTGACGAATTGCTGGGCCTTATTGAATCGCAGCTAACCAACCCTGACATGGATGTGGAATATATCTGTAATAATATTGGCATGAGCAGAACCAAACTTTATCAAAAAATAAAAGGAATAACCGGGCAATCAATTGGCGATTTTGTAAGAACAATACGTTTAAAAAAAGCTATCTATATAATGACACATGAAGACACATCAATCACTGATATAATGTATAGAGTGGGGATACAAACACAATCTTATTTTACAAAAGCATTTAAAAAGGAATTCGGGAAAACACCTTCTCAGTTTTTGCAGGAGCTAAAAAAATGAAGAGCATTCAAAGAACTACTTATCATAAGTACCCTGTCAAAAATTTATTCCGCCATGCTTCTTCTTTTCTCTTTCATATTTATCATAATCAAATTTGTAAAGTTTACCGGGGCGGTGAGGCACATTCTGTTCTATTTCATTTACATCAACTAAAAAATCCATTGAAAAAAACTTCTTACGAAAATTTCTTCTGTCTAACTTTATTTCCAGTATTGCTTCATACAAATTTTGCAACTCACGCAAAGAAAATTTATTAGGTAATAAACTAAAACCTAAAGGGTGTTCCTGCACTCTTTTTTGCAAACGTGTTAATGAGGTTTTAAAAATTTTGTAGTGATCAAAAGCAAGATCTGTAATTCCGGCAACATCATGCCAGTGTAGTTCATTGTCAAGAATTTTAAGCTTGTGATGTTGAATATTTATTAACGAGCAATAAGCAACGGTTACAACTCTTCCTGCCGGATGCCGGTTAACTTTTCCAAATGTATGAACCTGTTCCAGGTACACATCATCTAATCCCGTTCTTTGTTTTAAAATCCTATAAGCTGAATCATCAAGGTCTTCACCAGGTTTAACAAGATCGCCAAGAAGTGACCATTTGCTTTTAAACTTTTTAAGATCAGATCTTATAAGTAATATTTTTAGTTTATTCTCATCAAAACCAAAAATCACACAATCCACTGACAATGCAACCCGGTTAAGCTCCTTAACTTCAGATTTTATTGCTTTAAAAGTTTTAATATTCTTTTGAGTTACAGGCATGATAAAGTATCCAATGATGTTTTTAATAAATAGAATTGTTGCCTGAAGCTAATTGCCGCAGGGTAGAGTTTTTTCTTAATTTCTTTTTATTACTTTAATACTTTGTGTTTTGGCTGGGGTAATTATAGTAAGCAAATAAGCACCGTTAGATAACCCTGAAGTTTCCTTTATTTCATAAGCATTGTTACCTTGTAATAATAAAATGTTTTTCTTTATTAATTGCCTTCCACTGAGGTCTGCAAGCAGTAAAGTTGCCCTGTCTTTAGAGTGGGATTCAATATTCACATTTAATTTATCTCTGAAAGGATTGGGGTTAATATCTATAAAAAAATCTTTAGCTGACATTCGTATTTTTACAACTGCACTATAATTTATTCTTCCATCTTTATCTATACTTTTTAAACGATAAAATATTGTTGAATAAATATCGCCGGAAATATTATCAGCATAATTATAATTACTCATTCCTGATGCATTAATATCAGCTACAAAGGAATAATGCTGCCCGTCGGTGCTGCGCTGTAATTCATAGCGGGCAAGGTTTTGCTCATTGGTTACCGCCCATGATAATACATTGTTGCTGCCATTATTTTTACCGCTAAAATTAATAAGTGTAACAGGCAGCGCAGCATTACTATTTAAATACACATGATACTCCCCTGGCTGCAGCGTAATTGATTGAGGGGCGCCGGTGGCTATAATAGTTGTTCCATTTAAATAATCGTACCATATACCTGAAGTTGGAAATGTAACTGTACCAGGCTGAGATACTACATCAAAATTGCCAATCACCATAAGGCTTGCAGCGTCTTTGGTAACCTTTAACCATTTAAACGCACCGCCCAGGTCTTTTTCAATTTGATCTGATATAAATACATCAGTATACAAAGGATTAGAGCGTAGCCTCATTAATGAGCTAAAAACATCATGCAAATGTTTACGATCAGCATTTTGCAAATAATCCCATCGTATTGGCTTAGGGTCTAATTTTTTATCGCAGTCTCCTCCTTCCCCATTAGATGAAAGGTAGCAGCGGGAAAAATCATATCCCAGTTCACCAAATTCCCAAATCATTTTTGGGCCTGGTATCGAAAGCATAAATGCTGCATTTAATTCCATTCGTCGCAAAGCAGTTGCCGTGTCTTTTACATTGTAACCACCCGATGAATTACCATACTTTATATTTTTAAAAGTTATCCGTTCCTCATCATGACTTTCCATGAAAGTTACAAGGTGAGGGTTCGTCCATCCTCTTGATGTATAAACACTCCAATCAAGGTTTGAATTCCCCAAATAACCCATAGAAGCTTCCTGGTATTGTGTCCATACATTTGACCACAGCATCATACCATTATCCGACAATTCCTTTTCTTCGGTGTTGTCGCAAAAATGTTCCAGTATAACATAAGCATTCGCATCAACCGTCTTAATGGTGTTGTAATAAGAATTGATAATCGCAATGCGGCTGGCATCATACGCAGAAAAAGTTGCGTCGTTTGAGGAAGGCTTTTGCGTTAACCCTTTGGAAAAATCAACCCTGTACCCGTCAACTTTATATTCTGTTATCCAGTGCTGCAGTACCCTGTCAAAAAAATATTTGGTTGCCGTGCTTGAATGATTAAAATCGTTCCCAAAACCAAAGGCATGTGGAGCAACGGGATTGTACCAGGGATTATTTGCGGCAGGCCTGTTATTGGGAGCGTCCCAGTATAGTTCAGCCAAAGGAGAACCACCGTAAGTGTGATTTAAAACAATATCCATAATCACAGCTATTCCTTTGCTATGGCACGAATCAATAAAGCGCTGCAAAGTGGCTTTAGGGCCGTAATACTTATCAGGAGCAAAATAAAAAGAAGGATTATAGCCCCAGCTATTATTGCCTTCAAATTCATTAAAGGGCATTACTTCAATTGCATTTACCCCCAGGTTTTGCAAATAGCTTAATGTATCACGCAAAGTATTCCAGTCATGAGCAGCTAAAAAATCTCTCAGTAGCAGCTCGTATATAATTAATTTTCTTTTATCAGGCTTTGCAAAATTATTCGGCTGCCAGGTATACTGAGGAGCCGCAGTTTGCAATATACTCACAATGCCTGTTGCGCTTGCCGGATAAGGTTTAAGGCCGGGATAAGTTGCTGATGAGATAAAGCCATCATTAGTTTGATCAAGAATTTTTTCAGTATATGGATCAGCTATTTTTAATGTTCCATCAACTAAATATTGAAAAGCGTATTCGGTGCCCGGTGTAAGGCCCGTTATATGTATCCACCAGTAATTTCCATCTGGTGTTTTGTTCATTTGATAGGCAGGTTGTTGTGTCCAGTTACTCCCCGCAAAATCTCCAATAACAGATACAGTTGTTTTAGAAGGAGCATATAACACCAGGGTTGCAGCAGTAGTGTTAGCCTCGTAATTTATTCCGTCTCTTACTCCCGGTGGCAATGGTGCCACAGTAACAGTGGAGGTTGCAAAGAAACTTATAGTATCTGTTTTAGTAGTAAGTCCATCATTAGCCTCTAATACAAGGGTTTGATTTCCGGCAGCAACTATTGAAGGGTTAGCCGATATAATAGTTGCATTATTTGCTGTTTGAATAACAGAACCATTAAAATAAAGGTTTAATGTTGAAGCGTTATTAGCTATACCGGTAACAGAAATATTATCACCAACATTTTTTGTGATAGGCTCTGGCTGAGGAACATACTTCGGTTGTATTAATGGACTCGTAAATCTTACAGCAAGATCAGTTGAGTATACAGGTATATACATATCGCTTCCATCTGAATTACGTTGCGCCTTAGAGCCATCACCATTTCTAAAAAGGAAAGTAATTTTTAAAATAGTTTCACCAGGAGGTACTCCATAGTAAGCTCTTATGCCACCCGAAATAGTAAACTGCCATTTATCAGACCCCAGGTAAGTGGCCTGCAATGCGGCATTTGGCTGATTAAAATTCTGGTTAAATTTTACATACCTCCAGTTGGTACTGCTGGTGCTTAAATTAGTAATTACCCCTGTATGTACATACACATCAGATGTAGAGCTGTAATTTAATAAGCCTTGGTTCCCCTTGTTTGCATCAACAGTAACCACAACAGGATCGCTGTTTTCTGTAATAAAATCAGGAGTCCATGATAATAATTGTGAATGACTTTGAAATGAAATTAAGAAGACAGCAAGGGCAAGGAGAACTTTTTTCATATAGCTTTATTGTGTAAAAAAAACACAATATATCAATATTAAAACATCGCTGCAAAAATTATTATTGCAAGTGATATTTTAAAAACAAATGAATCGTATGTATTAAGAATTGTTAGTGGGATGAGGGAAAATGTTAATAACTAAATAATCCCAAATATTATATTTTAAAAAATAATATCTATATGTTTATAGCCAATTACCAAAACTAACGATGAAGCTATCCCGGCTTATTTTCATTCCTATTTTAATATGTACCTGTTGCAAATGTTTTTCACAACAGGATGATTCTACGCAAAATAAAATAACATTCCCGCAAAAATATTATTCGAAAGTTGATGGGAAGCTTACTTCAATAAGTGATAAACTCACCAAAAAGTCTTTAAAGTATTTAGCTAAGTTTCAAAAGCAGGAAAAAAAATTACAGGAAAGATTAAGCAAATTAAATGCTGATGCAACTGATTTATTTGCAAGCTCAAATAAAGAATACACTCAATTAATCAGGAAAATAAAATCCAAAACAGCTAACACAACCGGGGAAAATGGGCAATACATTCCATACCTTGACACATTATCAACGTCGCTTTCTTTCTTAAAACAATTTCAAATAACTGGCAATAAGGTTACAAAGTCACAGGAAAGTCTTAATACCCTAAAGGATAAACTTCAGCAGTCGGAAAAAGTAAAAGAGTTCATTACACAAAGAAAGCAACAGGTAAAGGACGTGCTTTCAAAGTACACCAAGTTACCTGCAGGGCTAAAAAAGGAATATGCCCGATTAAGTAAAACAGCATACTACTATTCAGCGCAGGTAAATGAATATAAAGAAATGCTGAAAGACCCTTCCAAAGCAGAACGTAAAGCATTAAGCCTTTTAAATAAGCTTCCGGCATTTCAAAAATTTTTGAGAAAGAATAGTCAGCTTGCATCTTTGTTTAGGTTACCAGATGGCGAGGCAACATCACAAAGCCTTGCAGGACTACAAACACGGGCTTCTGTGCAGGGGCTGATACAACAACGCATTAGTGCAGGCGGCCCAAATGCACAGCAAATTATACAACAAAATATAGCTCAGGCAAAGAGTGAATTAGATAAACTGAAACAAAAACTGCTTAATTCCCCTTTGGGGGATGGGGGTGATATGCCTGATTTTAAGCCTAACAGTCAAAAGACAAAAAGCTTTTTAAAAAGATTAGAGTATGGTACAAACGTCCAATTTGCTAAAAGTAATAACCAGTTTCCATCTACAACAGATCTGGGTTTAAGCCTCGGCTATAAGTTAAATAATAAAAGTGTCATTGGAGTAGGAATGAGTTACAAAATGGGCATGGGTACTATACAGCACATAGTGATTTCTCACCAGGGTATTGGGTTAAGGAGTTACGCAGATCGTAAATTAAAGGGCTCAGTATTTATAAGTGGTGGTTATGAAATGAATCACAATGCCGCTTTTAAAAACATTGAGCAATTAAAAAATTACAATGCCTGGCAAAAGAGTGGGTTAATTGGACTTAGTAAAAAATATAGTGTGGGCAAAAAGATAAAAGGGGAAATGAAATTACTATATGATTTTTTAGCCAATGCACATAGCCCTGTAACGCAACCTGTTTTGTTTAGATTAGGATACAGCATAAAATGACAACATAAACTATTAGCAGTAATCAATATGAATCAAAAAATTATTATACTTCCTTTTTTACTCATTTTTAATTGTATAAACAAGCACACAACCGCTCAATCACCAGGTGATGCCTTTAAAAAAATGGCAAGTGTGCCTCTTCAGTCACCACAGGCAGCTTCTCTTTCCAAATATGTTGAGTTCCCTGTGAGCTATTATAACGGATTGGCTCAAATTTCTTTCCCTATCTATGAAGTAGTAACAGGGGATATTTCTGTACCCATCAGTTTGAGTTATCACGGAGGAGGAATAAAAGTTCAGGAAGAAGCTAGTTGGGTGGGATTGGGGTGGACTCTCAATGCCGGCGGTGTCATCACACATGAGATCAAAGGCGGAAATGATGAGGTAGGTATTTATAATCAATTCAACAAAGTATATCCGAATGGGATGGGCAATACCTACCTCGAAAATAGTTATACAACAGGTGTAACTAATATTAACTTTAATTCAGTCTACAATAATTCTGGGATCTCCTACGACCCCCTTAACTTATATAATCAATTATCTGGTGGTATTGCAGACACCGAGCCGGATATGTACGTTTACAATTTTGGTTCTTATTCAGGTAAGTTCTCTAGTGGAGATGGTCAATATGTTGATCTAAGTCATAACAATATTTTATTTCAAAAAAGCGGAACTGGATTTTCCGCTTTAACACCAGATGGCTATACTTATACATTTGAATGTATCGAAAAGGCATGGTCTTATCCTACTCCTAACGCAACAAACACTGCTTATTACCTTACTAAAATAAAAAGTCCAAAAGGAAAGCTCGTTACTTTTCAATACAAATCATTCAAAACCATGATTAATGAACATGAATCAGATGTAGTAAAATGGAGTACTCAATATTCAAATCTAAACTATGCTTGGGGGAATGATGAAACGGTAATGCAATTACCTGCTTTAACAGAACACTATCTAAATTTCCTCATATACACAACTACTTCCCCCTCAGTAGATCCTCCCAGTTCAGAACGGTTAGGTCTACATCAAAGTTATTCATCTACTACAGCATCAAACTTTTACTTGGATAAAATTTATTTTGACAATGGTTTCATTGACTTTGTAAAGAGTCCCCGCAATGACCTTTATGGGGTTAAACTGGATGAAATAAAAATATTTCTTTCTAACGGCACTCTTGTAAAATCCGTACCGTTTACCTACAGTTATTTTCAAAGCAATACCGGAGACGATGACATGTATGATCGAATTAATAAAGTTAAATACCTCGACACTTATGACGCTCGTGTTGATTATTATCCGGCCACTTATCGCAACACACGGCTCAAGCTTCTAAATGTAACAATTGAAGCTTCTCCGCATAGCTTCCAGTACCATGAAGGTGACCAATATAATACATTACCCTTTAAAACATCTTTCAAGCAAGATTTTTGGGGTTACTATAATGGACGCTCAAATAATACACTTGTGCCGGATTATGACCTTTATACTCAGCAAATGAGTTTGCCTACACAACTCTCTGCGTGTGACGGAGCAAATAGAGAACCCAATGATAGTTATATCCGCGCAGGACTTCTTAAACGAATAAACTATCCCACAGGTGGGTATAGCGATTTCAATTATGAGATGAATGAATTTGATAATTTGTCCTTACAACAACAGACCGCATACAGGGAGGTAAAGTATGGAGGAGTTGATGCTGGTGCAGGACTTAAAAAATTCTATTTTACAATTACCGAAGAAACAAATTGCAATATTTTTGGAGGTCTTTATTGCAACGGCATGCAGGATATGAATTCAGCCTCCTACAATTGTGGCTGCAGCCCACAGTGTGGCGGGTCAATCGAAAATGGACTGTATGCTTATGTGGAAAAGGTAGATCCAAATACCCATGCTACAATAGCCCATTACCTCAACTGGGACTTCGATATTTCAAAACAAGACATAAAAAATGCGGGTGGATATATTAACCGGCCGAATGAGACCTTTGCCCCAGGTACCTATAGCATAACAATTAATTATCCAGATAGTCATACTCCCCCTGGCGATATACCCAATAATAGAAGGGCAGAATTGTATGTAGCTTTTTATGAGCCTGTTCCCGGGCAAGTGAATACAACATCTATTGGTGCAGGTTTAAGAATTAGTAGGATAAAACATATTGATCCGGTAACCACTCAGGTACTGGAAAGAAACTTCACCTACACAGGAGGTAAAATGATGCGATATCCGATCTTTTGCTCAAGAACATTAATGGACTATAGTGATCAATACAACCTCCCTTGGGGTGGTACTGTTCTTCTTCATACTGACTACCTATATTATTATTTATATGCTACCCCTTCAATGCCTTGCTCTTTTTCAGCAAATGGGAGCCATGGTGGATATGACTTCGTGACCGAGACAATATCCGGACCATCTTCCATAGGGAAAACTGTGTATGAATACAAAAATCGCCCGGACAAAATGAATTTGGATTATGCTATATACCTGCCTGGAGTGCCTACAACCGGATATTTGGATAATGGATTTTTGAAATGGACCGGAGTTTATGACAAAAATAACGCTTTATTAAAAGAAACGCTGAATGAGTCAGTTATAGGCATTGCCAAAACCTATTGGCCATTTAAAGGAAGATATTCAACTAACGAGAATAACCCAGCAACATTTGCTAGCCGTTATCAATTTAGCTTTTATCCGGTTCAGGTGGGTAAATTATTAACAACCAAAACTACAGTTAATGATTATGCCAGTGGCAATACAATGACTACAGCGAAGGATTTCACCTATAATGAAAATGGATTATTAAGTCAAGAAAGTAATACATCCAGCGATGGTAGTAATCTGACCTCTAATTATAGCTACGCTTCTGATTATACCGGGGTAAGCAGCGGATGGATAAAGGATTTAAAAGATAAAAATATGATTGGCATTCCACTGGAAGTATATAATAAGAAAAATGATCTGGTAACCGCGGGAAGTTTCACAACTTATTTAAATCATGATAATATCATTACCCCGGAGAAAGTATATAAAATTGAAACCGCTTCACCTAAAACTATAGCCTCCACGGTTCCCAATGCTGCAATTCCGGCTGATTTAAAGCCTTCCGGCACGTTAACCTATGATGCAAACGGAAATCTCATTCAAAGCAGGGCTGAAAACGATGTCTATACCTCGTACCTATGGGGCTACAATAAAGCATATCCTGTTGCCCAGGTTACAGGAGCTGATTTTGCAGCAATTAATGCTTTAATTACCAACGGCACTGTCAGCCAGTCCGTTTTAAGTAATCCCTTTAGTACGGATGCCGTGGTTAATCAACAGCTTACAAACCTTCGGAACGGGCTTGCTGCTACAAAAGCATTGGTAAATACCTATACCTATAAGCCATTGATCGGAATCAGCAGTCAAACAGATGCTAAAGGTTTAAGTACTTATTATAATTATGACAGTTACAACCGGCTCGCTACTATCAGAGATCAGCAAAATAATATTCTGAAATCTTACAGCTATTATTATTCGCCTACATTAAAAAATATTGCAAACAGCCTATTCTATAACCAAGCAATAACAAAAAGTTTTGGTAAGCAATGTTCTCCTGATGCCTTTGGTCGCACTCAGATAAGTACAGATGTTCCTTATACCATACCTGCAGAAAAATACGTTGGTTATAATCAAGTGGAGGCAAATTTGAAAGCTGAAGCGGAACTTAATGTGAGTGGACAGGCGAATGCAAACATTTTGGGTAATTGCTACATTTATGCCGGACCATTAGATTTGATTGCTGTAGAAAATGGTTTGGGCAATAATGTGAGCATTAATTATAAATGCCCTTTCAACGTTGACTATTTCTATCTGTTTATTCAGGATGTTGCAACAGGCTTACTTATCAATGGTGGTTACCCTTTTCAAATGTTTAATAGCCAAACAAGATTTAATACTACAATAACTAAAGGTAAAGATTATAAGTTTTGGTTAGAAGCAGGGGGACAGTCTTATCCTACTCCGCTTATTTCTCAAATTATTACCAAAGTTCTACCATAAGTATAAAAAAAATCTAATGCTGATTTATTCAACATAAAGTTTTCAATATATAAAAATTATGTTTCCATATCTACAACTTTGTAAAAAATTTGCTCTTACACTTACGATACTATTAATTTTGGTAATTGAAGGTATCGCCCAGATAAAGCCTGGCACAGCGACAAGTGTAGCCGTGAAAACAGGGAATACTGCACCAAATCTTCCGTCGGCAAATTCATCAACAGATGTCAATTGTATCTATGCATGGCAACCGCTTAAACAGTTTACTGACGAGTCCCTGGTAACAAGAGCAGACAGGCTCGTAACAGAAGTAAATATGTCCGTCCAATATATTGATGGATTAGGCAGGCCTATACAAACTGTTGGATGGCAGGCATCACCGGGTAAAAAAGATATTGTAGCCCCCATTGTATACGATGTGTTTGGCAGGGAGCAGTACAAATACCTGCCATATGAGGCAACCACCAACAATGGTTCTCTGAAAATAAACCCGTTTGCTGACCAGAATACATTCTACAGTAATGCTGCTTTCTTTCCTGCAGAGCAGCCTTCTCTCGCAGGAGAGCAATTCTTTTACAGCCATACACAGTTTGAGTCATCGCCGCTTAACCGGCCGGTAAAAAGTTTTGCGCCAGGTAACAGTTGGGCAGGGAGCGAAGGAGGTACTGCAGAAAAGGGCATCAACATGCAGTATATGGTAAATATAAGTACTGATCAAGTGAGAATATGGCGTATTGGTTTTAACAGTGTGGTAGCTGATATTAACAACATACCATACAGCGGCAGCACTGATAAATATAGCGCCGGTGAACTGTATAAAAATGTATCAATTGACGAGGCCGGTAATGCCACAGTAGAATACAAGGACAAAGAAGGTCACGTAGTATTAAAGAAGGTGCAGATAGGTTCAATAGCAACTGATTTTAGCGGCTATGGCGGTTTTCTTTGTACCTATTATATATATGATGATATGGGGCAGTTGCGTACCGTAGTACCGCCTAAGGCAGTTGCAGCAATGGCAACACCAGGTAATTGGGTGTTAGATCAGACAACTGTGAACGAGTTATGTTTCCGCTATGAATATGATGAGCGTCAGAGGATGATCGCCAAAAAAGTGCCAGGGGCAGGCTGGGTATATATGGTGTATGATAACCGTGACAGACTGGTATTTGTGCAGGATGCTAATATGAGAAGTAAATCACCACAGCAATGGATGTACACTTTGTATGACGATATTAATCGCCCCATTCAAACAGGCATTATGGGCTATATATATTCATGGGCTACTTTACGCAGCAGCATGCCTGCTACAACCCAACCACTAACTGCCTCCGGAACCAATGTAAGCACGAACCCTGCGGATATGTACATTAACGACAGGGATTATGGAAGAATACTCTATGAGGCAACCAACAGTATCACATTTGATAACGGATTTATAAGTGAGGACAATGCAGATTTTACAGCACAGATTATCATAGAAGCCGCAAGCACTTTTAGCACGAATGTTTCTGTGAATACTAATCCGATACCTATTAGCGGGGTTACACTATATCCACTTACTTATACTTATTATGATGATTATGCTGCTACAACAAAAACATATAGCTCCGTCAATAACTCCAAATTAGATAATGGAGGCAATACTTATGCAGAAGCGCTGCCTGCACAAAAAAGTACACAAACTAAAGGGATGGTAACAATAACCAAAGTGAGAGTGATAGAAGATCCAAACAATCTTTCACTGGGTAAATGGCTGGAAGCGGTAAATTTTTATGATGATAAAGGACGGGTAATTCAGGCACAAAGTACCAACTATAAAGGTGGTAACGATATTATTACCAACCGATACGACTTTACAGGCAAAGTGGTAAGTAATTATATGGCGCATTACAATGTATCAGGCAATGTTAGTAACCTGCGTGTGTTAACCAGCATGAACTATGATCATGCAGGAAGGCTTAAAACAATAACCAAGACTATTAACGACGATGCCATTAATAATAAAAGAGTAATTGTTACCAATACCTATGATGCAATGGGCCAGTTAAAAAATAAAAAGACCGGCCAAAAAAGCGCCACAGATGTAACCGCTCTTGAAGATGATAATTACAATTACAATATTCGTGGTTGGCTTAAAAACATTAACTGGTACAGCGGCAGCGGAACTTATGCATCGCAAATGAACAGTACCAGTAACAAATGGTTTAGTATGGACCTGAGTTATGACTGGGGCTTTGATAATAATGCCAGCCAGTACAACGGCAATATTTCCGGCACACGATGGAAAACCGCAGGTGATGGGCAGGAAAGGGCCTATGGCTTTAAATATGATGCTGCTAACAGGTTGCTTAAAGGAGACTTTACGCAGAACAACAGTGGCTGGGCAACAGACCCGGTAATAGATTTTAGCATGAAGATGGGAGATGGTATAACTGCAGCTTCTGCATATGATGAGAATGGCAATATCATAAAAATGTGGCAAAAAGGAATTCTTGGGGTGCAGAACAGTATAATTGATGATCTTACTTATTCTTATTATACAACTTCAAACAAATTAAGTAAGGTTGCTGACATTGCCCCTACTATCGACACTAAACTTGGGGACTTTACAGACAACAATATTACCAATGATTACGGCTATGATGTAAATGGTAATCTTATTACTGATCTCAACAAACGTCTCAACGGAAATACAGGTATTGACCAAACAACAGGTGGAGCTATTACCTATAATTTTCTTAATCTTCCCTGGCAGATCAATATAAAAAACACTGATGGCAGCATTAAAGGAACCATTACTTACATATATGATGCAGCAGGCAATAAACTGGAAAAGCGTACCAGCGAATTGGCTTCATCATATAACAACAATACGGCAAAACAAAATAATACAAACTACCTTGGCGGCTTTGTGTACGAAAATAATGTGCTAAAGTTTTTTGGCCACGAGGAAGGAAGAATACGATATGAGCAAGCCACAAATGTTACCTGTACGCCATTGCCAAACCGGTTTATTTATGACTATTTTATTAAAGATCATTTGGGCAATGTGCGGATGGTGCTTACAGAACAAAACGAACCTGCCTGTTACCCCGCAGCCACTATGGAAACAACCGCTTCTGCAACGGAAGAGCTTTTGTATGCCAATCTTCCCCAAACAAGATCCGATTTGCCGGCTGGTTATCCTGTAATTACCGGTAATGCTAAAGTAGCTAAAGTAAGCGCCGCTGCAGGGAGTTATAAAGTTGGCCCTTCTATTACCCTTAAAGTAATGGCAGGCGATAAATTTAATTTATCAGTAAACAGTTGGTGGAAAAGCGCTGCTGCGCCAGGTTCACCTGTAAACCCTTTAAATGAAATTATTGCAGCGCTTGCAGGCAGTGCAGCAGGTGTAAGCAATAGTAAAATCACTTCCGCACAAATTACAAACAGCGGAGTCCTCACACCAAATGTTACGAGTTTTTTAACCACTCAAACAACTGGTACTGCAAAACCAAAAGCTTATATAAACTGGGTTTTGTTTGATGAGCAGTTTAAATACGTTAACAGCAACAGCAACTTTGAACAGGTAGATGTAAGTGATGTTTACAAAACACATACAAGAACAAATTTACCCGTTAGTAAAACTGGTTACCTGTATATTTATGTAAGCAATGAAACCCCAAACATTGATGTATTCTTTGATAATTTACAGGTTACTCATATTCCTGGTCCTATGTTGGAAGAGACGCATTATTATCCCTTCGGCTTGACGATGGCGGGAATCAGTTCCAAAGCGGCAGGGAGTTTAGTCAACAGAAAAAAATACAATGGTATTGAATATGATGATGACCTTGACCTTGATATATACGAAGCATATTTTAGAAACCTTGACCCACAGACCGGCAGATGGTGGCAGATAGACCCAAAAATAGAATATGACCAGGAAAGCACATCTCCTTATGCTTCAATGGCAAATGACCCAATCTTAAAAAGTGACCCATTAGGTGATATTGCAGAAGAATCTCAGGAATCATCCGAAGCAAGTGAATCTTCATGTTGTGGAGGAGCTGCTTTAGCAAAAGCTGGCAGAACATGGAGTACTACACAAAAGCTTGCCGGTGCTGCTGAGGTTATAGGTGGCGGACCAGAAGACCCGGTTGCTGATGTTGTTGCAGGTGTTATTGAGGTTGTCGGAGGAGCTAAAGCTTTATGGGAATTATTGACAACGCCTGAGCAAGCAACTGTTCCCCCTAAGCCAACAGCACCAGCAGCACCGTCTATGCCGACTCAAACAACAACTACCCCAACAGCTCCACCTGCTGCATCACAAGCACAAACAACCAGTAATTCAAGAGCAGGTAAAGCGTTTACACCAAAAGAAAAAGCAAAGGTTATAGAAGCAAACAAAGCAAATAATAATGGAGCTGCTGTTTGTCAAAACTGTGGGGTAACAACAACAAAACCAGCGCAATCTAAAAAGAATGAGACCCCACCTAAAACAGATAGACAAGTAGACCATAAATACCCCAAATCAAAGGGTGGAAGTGGCACTGCTGATAATGGTCAAGTTCTTTGTAGAGATTGTAATGTTAAAAAAAGTGATAAAGTTCAATAATTTAAAATGGAGCATATTAAGATATTGTTTGAGCATTATAATACCCCTGATAATGAATATGGGATTGAAAGTGCATGGGCAGCACCAGTAGGCGAGAACTTTCAATTAGACAATATTTTGTTTTATGCTCCCGAATATTCTTTAGAAGATATAGTTAGTGTAGAAAACAGAAATGGGGAACTTTTTGTGACAGGATTGGTTCAAGAATCAGGTCATAGTACTGTCAGAATTATTGTATCAGAAAAAGAAAGTGTGGCTCCGCTCAGAGAGCAGTTAAAAAAATTAGGTTGCGATTCAGAAATTAGTGATGTGCCTATTTTAATATCGGTTGATATACCACCTGAAGTTGATTACTCAATAATAAAAGACTTGTTAGTTCAAGGTGAAAATTTATCCAAGTGGAGCTATGAAGAATCTTGTATAGCTCATCAATAAATAAATAACAACAAAGCCCCTCATGTTGGCGCAAGCGTCCGCTTGTGCCGGTAGAGAGACAGAAATAGAACGTTAGTACGTATTTGAATATGACTAAATGCATGCGCTTGTGCGCAGACACAGAAATAGAAAGTTAGTAGAAGTAAGAAATATTGAACAAGAATTAATCATTTAAAATATAAACACTCATTTACCAAAACCAACACAATTATGAAATTATTATCTTCAATAACAGTTATGTTGCTGTTTATCAGCATTACTGCTTTTGGGCAACAAACAGCTAACTATATTACTAAGTTTACTACACCACCTACGATAGGTAACAGCTTAGTCTATGATAACGGAACAAATGTGGGTATAGGATTGGCTACCCCTGCTGATAAACTTCATGTTCTCGGAAACATAAGCATTGGAAATAATTCTCCATCACAGATTTATTTTCGATATGGAGGTGTAGGAACTGGCGGGGATGTTACCGGCATGCAGAATGGAACGCAAATGATGTCATTTGGGTTTCATAATGAAGGTATATTTTCTGGTTCACCAGGCGCAGCAAGCGGAAGAACTATTTATTTTTACGACAGGGTACTTAGTTCATTCCGGGGAGGTATAGATGCATTAGGAACATGGTGGTTTGGTTCTTCAGCTACAAACTATGGGCTAAGGGTAGATGCACAAAATGCAGCAAGAACTGCAATGACCATTACTTCAACCGGGAATGTGGGAATTGGGATGTCAAACCCCGTTTCAAAACTAGAAATTAAAGATGGAAGTGTCCACTATGGGTTTGGTATATGTTCAAATATAACTTCTGACTACTATTTGATGTTTGATTATAGCACTACTAATAATTATGGCATTATACAACCAAGACAAGCTGGTGTTCTATATACAAATCTTGTTCTTAATTCTTCTGGCGGCAATGTAGGAATAGGAACAACTACGCCTTTGGCTAAACTTGATGTGAATGGTAATATTTTTAGCAATGCAAAAATAGTTATTGGTACCACCGATATGACTAAAGTTGGTGCCTACTCTTTAGCTGTAAATGGAGATGCAATTTTTAATAAAGCTGTAGTAAAAAAATTTCCCAACTGGCCGGATTATGTATTTGAGAATAATTATAAATTAATGCCTCTTCAGGATCTCCAAAAGTTTGTGCAAGAAAACAAACACTTGCCCAATGTGCCATCTGCATCAGAGGTAGAAAAAGAAGGCATTGACCTTGGTGATATGCATTCAAGGCTTTTGAGAAAGGTGGAAGAGCTAACTCTTTATATGATTGAACAAAATAAGAAGATGGAAGAGCAAGCTGCTGAAATTAATACTTTGAAAACACAACTCAGTCTGTTGCAGAAACAAAATTGATTTATGTGAGGAATTGATAAAGGGGATAATTTGATTATTCCATTTTCTTAATCTAGCGCAGGCCTCTGACCTGTGCATATTCGTTACTTAGCCGCACATTAAACGTAGAATGTTATTTTTACGGCATTAGTAGTAAGTAGGGGCTTCCCGATAATTCTTTAAAATCCATTTTCTTTTTATAAGGGAATGGTAAGTACAAATTTCTAACGTAAAGAAATTAATTAAAGAGCCTCAAACCAATTTGGGGGTACAAATTAATATTATACGGACCAAACATTTTTATTTTAATGTATATTATATAAGTTGCAGGCTTGCTAAGGTTTGATTGTGCCACATACTCCCGTAAGAACAAAATGCTTATATATTGGGCCAAAAGAAACAGTCTTATTGTTGGTTTA
>JBDSAQ010000416.1:0-3182 GCA_039922095.1 Ginsengibacter sp.
ATCTTTTTCTTCACGCTCCATGCGAGTACAGCACAGGCGCAGCAAACCGGTGTCACTATAAAAGTGATTGATGCTAAAAGAGAAGCTGTGCCTTTCGCTTCATTAAAAATTGCCGCACTAAAGGATACCAGCCAAATCATTATTAAAATAACTGATAGCAGCGGCACTGCTCTTATTGATCTTTCATACGGACAGTATATTATTTCGGTATCATCTGTAAATTATCTGCCATTTAAAAAAGGTATTACCATAAAAGTTGATCACCCTGTTTTTATGCTCATGGCCCAGGTTGCTTTAACATCATTAAAAGGAGTGGTGGTAACCGCATCAAGACCTGTTATGCGGCAGGAAGATGACAAAACAATTGTAGACCCCGAAAATCTTGCCGCAAGCTCTACTAATGCTTATGAGATACTGGAAAAAACTCCCGGCTTGTTTGTAGACCAGGATGGAAATATTTACCTTAACAGCACCACACCTGCAACCATCTACATTAATGGCCGTGAGCAAAAGATGAGCGCATCTGATATTGCCACAATGTTGAAAAATCTTCCCCCTAATTCGATAGCCTCAATTGAAATATTGCGAACACCTTCTGCAAAATATGATGCATCAGGCAGTGGTGGAATTGTAAATGTAGTGTTGAAAAAAGGAGTTAAAATAGGGCTTACCGGAAGTGTTAGTGTTGGTATTAACCAAGGCAAATATGGTAACCGGATCACTGGTATAAACATTAATAATAACAATGGTAAAGTATCTTCCTATATCAACCTTCAATACGGAATGCGTAACAACTATGAAGAAACAAAGACTGATCGCTTGTTTGCTGCTGATTCATTACTAAGCCAGGATGCATTTTCATTATACCCCACAAACAATTATTATATAGGCTTTGGAGTAAATTTTCCTGCAGGTAAAAAATGGGAACTTGGTTATGATGGAAAAATAAATTACAGCGATTACATTAATACAACTGATAATTTTTCCCAGATAAAAAAGGTAAGTAATGATAAGCTTATCTCTGACATTACCTCTGATGTCAGCAACAAAGGAAATAACTTTAATCTAACCCAGGGAGCATCAGCAAAATATAAAATAGACACCCTTGGCTCGGAATGGAACACTGATATCTCTTATAACTATTCTCCCAATAATTCTAATCAAACTTTTACCAATACCTTTTATATCCCTGTAAATACAGCAACAGGAGGGAATGGTAAAATACGGGCACACCTTAATTTTACTTCCATACAAAGTAACCTTTTGTTTAAGCTCCCTAAAAGAGTTACTATTGAAACCGGTTTAAAAACGGCTATAGTAAGTTTCAACAACACAACAAATTATTTCAGGCAAAGTAACTCCGGCATTATAAAGGATGCCGGCCGTACAAGTGCATTCAATTACAAAGAAAATATTAATGCTGCTTACCTGCAGGCATCTAAATATATTTATGGCCTTACCATAAAAGTGGGCGCACGCTTAGAGAATACCAATATGAAGGGAAATCAATTTATTCCAACTGATACTTCTTTCACGGTGCACCGGACTGACCTGTTTCCATATGTATACATCAGCAGAAATTTATTTAAAATAATGAGCTACGACCTTAAAGCTTATCTTGTTTACCGCCGTACTATCAGCAGGCCCGGCTATCAATTGCTTAATCCATCTCAGCGATATGTAGATCAGTATCTTTTTGAAACCGGTAACCCTTCCCTGCGTCCGCAGTTTACACAAAACTATGAGGCCAATGTTTCAGTAGATGAGCGCCCGGTGGTTGCCATAGGAGTTAACGATACCAAAGATATTTTTACCAATGTAATATACCAGGCCGATAGCAGCAGGAGCGTAGCTTACAGAACATATGACAACCTCGGAAGTAATAAAGAAATTTACTTCCGTGCATTGGGCGCTTTACCTCCCGGCAAAAAATATTTTATTGTAGCCGGTATGCAGTATAACCGTAATTTTTACCAGGGACTTTACGAAGGCAAACCTCTTTTATTCAGGAAAGCAAGCTGGTCGGTGTTTACTTATCAAACCCTAAAACTTGCTCCTTTAACCCAGCTTACTTTAAATGGTTTTGCACGGTTTAACGGGCAGTTGCAATTTTATGAATTAAGTTCATTCGGCTCCTTAAATTTTTCTGTTACCCAACAGTTCATGAAAAGAAAGCTGGTAATAAGCGCAAGCATAAATGATATATTTCTTACCAACCAAAACGATTTTACAATTAACCAGGGAAGTGTAAATGCCAGTGGCTTTCGCAAAGCTGACACCCGGCGTTTTGGACTTAACATCCGCTATAATTTTGGCTTGCGTAAAAGGGAGATCATAGATATTCCTGATGAGGTATCTCCTGAAAAAAATAATTAAAGATTAATGAGGCCGGGATATAAAGAAAACATTTCATCTTTGTTTAGTGTATAATAAACACCAAACTTTATGAGTGAAAATTATTCCCGGCCTGCCATAAAAGGTTTAACCAGGTACATCTTATTGATGGTATCAGTAAGTTTAATTACTCCTTTGCTAAATGCGCAAACAAATTCTGCTGCTGCAACAGTTTTTGTTGATCTTAATAAATCCGCAGGACAAATGAATGCAGCCTGGGCATGGTTTGGCCATGATGAGCCTAACTATACTTATATGAAAGATGGCAAAAAGCTGCTTTCTGAATTGGCTGCTTTAAGCCCTGTGCCGGTATATATGCGTGTACACAATTTGCTTACCTCCGGCGATGGAACACCTGCTTTAAAATGGGGATCTACCAATGCCTATACTGAAGATGCAGATGGCCATCCCATTTATAACTGGAATATTATTGACAGCATTTTTGATACCTATATTAAACTCGGCATAAAGCCTCTTGCCCAAATTGGATTTATGCCGGAGGCCTTATCAACCCGCCCTCAGCCATATAAGCATAACTGGAAACCAGGAGATCGCTATGGTGATATATATACAGGCTGGGCATATCCGCCGAAGGATTATAATAAATGGAGAGAGCTTGTTTATCAATGGGTAAAACATTGTGTAAGCCGCTATGGTAAACAACAGGTAGAGAGTTGGTATTGGGAGGTATGGAACGAACCAAACTTTTACTGGAAAGGACCTATGGAAGATTTTTTTAAGCTGTATGATTATGCCGCCGAGGGACTAAAACAGGCTTTGCCTTCTGC
>JBDSAQ010000417.1:0-7880 GCA_039922095.1 Ginsengibacter sp.
TTAATCGCACGGTTTCTGTTTATTTTAAAGCAGGCAAATATATTCTATAAGTAAGAAAGAAATATTTATGAGAGGGTGTGGGTGGTTCTTAGTTATTCACAGGTTGCACACAACAGCAATAATTAAATAAAGGAATCTTCCGGAAATAATATGATAGTTGTGTCAGTTACTTTAGAAACCAATCCGTGTTCCTTGTAGTCCTCCTGTTCCATTTCCCTTTTAAATTGTGTTTCAAAACTTCCGAACCTGCAATTGTATATAAAAGGTGTAGAAGGTACTTCTGTAATTACTACTACTATTTTAATTAAAATTCGACGTAATTATTTTAAGAGCACATTTTAGGTAAGCTTTTTATTCCTGTTACGTTATTTGTTATAGGCAATAAATTATTGTGTATTTTCTACATTGTTAATTAAACCATTTAAATTGCCGCCAATTTAATTTTCATATCTAATGACGATTCACTTCTATTTGAGATTTCATACACATTTTGGGCAGGCTCTTTTCGTTACAGGGGATATTGATGCATTAGGCCGGGATAAAATTGATGCAGCTTTTCCGTTATCATATTTCAATAATGATTTTTGGCATGGGTCAATTGATATATTAAATATTAAGGATATTGAATCGGTCAATTATACTTATTTGCTCCGTAATGAGGATAGTACACAAATAATTGAGGGTGAAACCACCAGAATGATAAACTTATCTGAAATAACTGCCCACGAAATTATTTTAATGGATACCTGGAATCATGCCGGTACTATCGAAAATGCCTTTTATACCAAGCCATTCAGGCAAATAATTTTTGCTTCCGCATCCCGTGATAGAAAAATTAAATACCCAAAAAAATCTACACATGAATTCAGGGTTAAGTCGCCATTGTTGGGTAAAAATGAAATGATCCTTATAACTGGCTCGGGTAAAACCCTGAATGAATGGAATACAAAAAATCCATTATTGCTCACACAGGAAGGAAATTGGTTTACAATAAAATTGAATTTTGCAAAAGATAAATTCCCGCAGGTTTATAAATATGGTATCTGGAATACGAAAGAAAAAACAATCAAAAGTTTTGAAACAGGAAGGAACCGTGTTTTAAACGCTGATGATACAAGGCATAAATATACCATTTTGCATGATGGATTCGTGGACGTTCATCGCTTATGGAAAGGTGCAGGTGTTGCTATCCCGGTTTTCAGCCTCAGATCAAAAAACAGCTTTGGTATTGGAGAATTCAACGACCTAAAGTTATTAATTGATTGGGCAAAATTAACGGGGTTAAAACTTGTACAAATACTTCCTGTTAACGATACCTCTGCAACTAATACCTGGCTTGATTCTTATCCCTATGCCGCTATCTCTGCCTTTGCGCTGCATCCCATATATATAAATCTTGCTAAAGTAGCCGGTGGGCAAAATGCATCAATAATTAAATCCTTAAATAAGAAACAAAAGGCATTAAATGATCTGGCACAATATGATTATGAGCAGGTAATGAAATTTAAATTATCTGTTCTTAAAGAATTATATGCGGTACAAAAAGATACGCTTAAAGATAACCCGGATTATTTTGAATTTTTTGATATCAACCGGCATTGGCTGGTGCCTTATTCAGTATTTTGTTTTCTGAGGGATAAGTATCAAACCTCAGATTTTACCAAATGGAAAACAAATAAAATATATGATGAAGATGCCATACAAAAATTAGCATCACCCGGGCAAAAGTTTTATGACGATATATCTTTCCATTATTTTATTCAGTATCATTTACATGTTCAGCTAAAAGAAGCTGCCGATTATGCGCATGAAAAAAAGGTGGTATTAAAGGGGGATATACCAATAGGGATATTCCGTTATGGAGTTGATGCATGGGTGAATCCTGATCTTTATAATATGAATGAGCAGGCGGGGGCTCCGCCTGATGACTTTGCAATAAAAGGGCAGAATTGGGGGTTCCCAACTTATAACTGGGCCGCAATGAAAAAAGATGGTTTTGCCTGGTGGCGCCAGCGCTTTGACCAGATGAGTCCTTATTTTGATGCGTTTCGCATTGATCATATTCTCGGTTTCTTTAGAATATGGAGTATACCATTGCATGCCGTAGAAGGTATACTGGGGCGCTTTTCCCCGGCCATCCCCATTCATATAAATGAGTTTAATGAACGGGGGTTATGGTTTAACTATAACCGGTATTGCAAACCATTTATCACTGAAGAAATTATTAAAGACACTTTTGGAGAAAATGGAGCTTTTGTAAAAGAAAACTTTTTAACTCCGATAGAGCATGAGCTTTATCAGCTAAAAGAAACATACAATACACAGAGAAAAATAAAAGATTATTTTGAACAGCACCTGATTGAAAATGGCGATTTAATAATCTCCGGGTTATTTAACCTGGTAAGTAATGTTATTTTAATTGAAGAGGAAGGTTCACAATCGCAACAATTCCATTTTCGTATTTCTATGGATCACACCACTTCATTCCAACATCTGGAGGCAAATACCAGGCGTCAGTTAACAGATTTGTATATCAATTATTTTTTTCACCGACAGGATAATTTTTGGAAAATGGAGGCTATGCAAAAATTGCCTGATCTTAAGCGGAGCACCAATATGCTTATCTGCGGCGAAGATCTTGGTATGGTGCCTCATTGTGTACCTGATGTAATGGAGCAGCTCGGCATTCTAAGCCTGGAGATACAACGCATGCCTAAAAATCCGGGTATTGAATTTTTTCATCCTAAAAATGCACCCTATTTATCTGTGGTAACACCCTCAACACATGATATGAGCACTATACGTGGCTGGTGGGAAGAAGACAGAAATAAAACACAGCATTTTTATAACTATATGCTGGGCCATTATGGCGAAGCGCCTGTTTTTTGTGAACCCTGGTTAAATAAAGAAATTATTTTGCAGCATTTGTATTCCCCTGCTATGTGGAGCGTATTTCTTATGCAGGATATTCTGGGTATGAACGGAAAACTGAGAAGGGAAAATCCCCGGGATGAAAGGATTAATATACCGGCACAATCAAATCATTACTGGAGATACAGAATGCATATTAATCTTGAAGACCTTATAAAAGAAAAAGAATTTAATGAAGAGCTAAAAAAATATGTATTAGAAAGTGGGAGAGGAGACGTTAATTAACATGACCTCATCCCCAACCCTCTTCCAAAAGAGAAGGGAAAGTATCCTCTTTTATGGAGATTTCGGTGAGGTATAATTCGATCCTTTTTTCACTTATGAATATAAAGTATAAATCATACAACCTTCCATTTAAACATCCATTTACTATTTCAAAAGGAACAAAAACTCATCAGCCTTCATTGGTAATTGAGCTGGAATACTTTGGGATAAAGGGTTATGGAGAAGCTCCTGCCATTACTTACTACAATATAACTGTTGAGAAGATGATTGAAGACCTTGAGGCTAAAAGACATTTCATTGAAAAATTCTCATTTAGTGATCCGGAAAGGTACTGGCATTACCTCCATCATCTTTTTCCTCAAAACCCATTTTTAGTATGCGCCCTTGATATGGCAGGATGGGATATTTATGGAAGGATGAAAAGAAAGAAATTGTATGAACTATGGGGCTTAAATATTTCTAACAATCCTGTAACAGATTTTACTATAGGGATAGATACAACAGACTTGATGATTGCTAAAATAAAGGAAATGAACTGGCCTGTTTATAAAATAAAATTAGGAACAGAAAATGATATTGAAATTGTTACAGAGTTAAGAAGGCATACCACATCTGTTTTTAGAATTGATGCGAATGCTGCATGGAATACAGAGGAGGCAATGAATAAAATAAATATTTTTAAACAGTTAAATGTTGAGCTTATTGAACAACCGCTGGCAAAAGATGACTGGGAAGGAATGCAGTATTTATTTAAAAATTCGCCTTTACCTTTAATTGCAGATGAAAGCTGTGTATCAGAATATGATATACAAAAGTGTTATCACCATTTTCATGGAATAAATATTAAGCTCACCAAATGCAGTGGAATTACCCCGGCAAAACGTATGATTGAAAAAGCAAGAACTCTTGATATGAAGGTTATGTTAGGCAGCATGAATGAGAGTTCTATAGGAACAGCTGCAATTTCTCAACTGCTTCCTCTGGCTGATTATGCGGATATTGATGGCCCTTTATTATTAGCAGAAGATGTAGGTGAACGTGTAACTTTTGATAATGGGAAGATAGTGTATAACAGTATAAATGGAATAGGCGTGGCTGTTCAGCCATTTTAACCTGTGTAAATTTATTTGCTCAAATAAACTATCATCCTTTACTTTGCAACAACAATGAAAAAATTCTCCCACATACATCATCATCATCATTTTTTACCGCATGGTAAGCTATGTTGACAGGTATGTGATAAAAACATATTTTCAAAAAGGGCTTACTAAAAAGTGAGCCCTTTTTGTTTAAACCCTCTAAATCTCCCTAAAGGGAGACTTAAAATGCAAGCACTTCATCAACTGATAAAAATATATAAAAGTCCTCCCTTTCGGGAGGGTTCGGGAGGGTTTTCATTATGCTAAAAATTGCTATTCAAAAATCAGGAAGATTATACGACGATTCCATTAAGCTTTTAAAAGAATGTGGAATAGAATTAAATAATGGCAACAAACAATTAAAGTCTGTTGCTTATAATTTTCCGTTAGAAGTTTATTTTTTCAGAGATGATGATATACCACAGTATGTACATGATGGAGTTGCTGATATTGGTATTGTTGGTGAAAATGTGTTTATGGAAAAAGCAAGAGATGTTGAGCTGGTGTACAGGTTAGGTTTTGGCCGGTGCAGGCTTAGTGTGGCTGTGCCTAAGAGCATGCATTATAAATCTGTTAATGATTTAAATGGATTAAAGATCGCCACTACTTATTCAACATTATTAAATAATTTTCTCTTAAAAAATAATGTGTCTGCCGAGATTCATGAAATCAGCGGCTCCGTAGAAATTGCGCCGGGTATAGGTTTGGCAGATGCAATATGCGACCTTGTAAGTAGTGGCAGTACTCTTTTTACCAATGGCCTTAAGGAAGTTGAGCTTGTTTTAGCATCAGAAGCTATTTTAACAGCTAATAAAAATTTATCAGAGGAAAACAAAAAAATATTAGAAAAATTATTACTGAGGATAAATGCTGTTAAAACGGCTAAGAATAATAAATACATAATTCTTAATGCTCCAAATGATCAATTAAAAAATATAGCAGAAGTATTGCCAGGAATGAAAAGCCCTACAGTTGTGCCATTGGCTGAAGAAGGATGGAGCAGTGTACAAAGTGTAGTGAATGAAAATGTTTTTTGGGATGTAATAGAAAAATTAAAAGCATTGGGGGCACAAGGAATTTTAGTAGTTCCGATTGAAAAGATGATAATTTAACACCTTGCTCAACTCCCTGGAAGCCCTAAAATAAAAAGAGTATGCAAACTTTTATAAATCCCTCAGAGGATGAATGGAATAAAATAATTGAGCGACCAAAAATTGATGATGCTGAGTTAAAAAATATTGTTTCCGATATATTAGCTGATGTAAGGCAACAGGGGGATACAGCTATAAAAAAATATTGCCTGCAATTTGACAATGTGCTCTTAGATGATCTTAAAGTTAGTGAGGATGAAATCAGTGAAGCAGTTTTGTTAGTTGATAAAGAATTGAAAGATGCAATTCTGATAGCAAAATCAAATATTGAAAAATTTCACGTTTCACAAAAAGAAGAAATTCTGAAGGTGCAAACTTCAAAAGGTGTTTTGTGCTGGCGCAAATCTGTTGCAATCCAAAAAGTAGGTCTGTACATTCCAGGGGGAACTGCACCATTATTCTCTACTTTGCTAATGCTTGGTATACCTGCTGTGCTGGCTGGTTGCAGAGAAATTATAGTATGTACCCCAGCCACCAAAGGTGGAAAAATAAACCCTGTTATTTTATATGTGGCTAATTTACTTGGATTAAAAAACATCTATAAAATCGGCGGAGTTCAGGCAATTGGCGCAATGGCATATGGCACTGAAACTATTCCTAAAGTATTTAAAATTTTCGGACCTGGAAATCAATATGTAACGGGTGCCAAACTAATGGTGAACATGGAAGGAGTTGCAATTGATATACCTGCAGGGCCAAGTGAAGTTGCTATATATGCAGATAATAGTTGTGATGCTTCTTATGTAGCTGCGGATCTTTTAAGCCAGGCTGAACATGGAGAAGATAGCCAGGCTTTACTGGTGGCGGATTCGGAGGTGATGGTTGCAAAAGTTAAAAATCAAATTGATCTGCAAATTGAACTTCTGCCAAGGAAAAAAATTGCAGAAAATGCACTGCGTAAAAGCCTTTTTGTAGTGATGCAAAATGTGGATGATGCATTTGAGTTATTAAACCAATATGCCGCTGAACATTTGATAATAGCTTCTGATAATGCTGAGTTATTATCACAAAAAGTATTAAATGCCGGAAGCGTTTTTCTTGGTCACTATTCTCCTGAGAGTGTCGGGGATTACGCATCAGGAACCAATCATACATTACCGACGAATGGTTTTGCCAGGGCTTACTCAGGAGTTTCGCTGGATAGTTTTGTGAAGAAAATTACCTTTCAGAATTTAAGCAAAGAAGGTATAAAGAATATTGGTACTGCAGTAGAATTAATGGCTGCTGCTGAAGGATTGAATGCACACAAAAATGCTGTATCCATCCGTTTGAAAGATTTATAAATTAGACCATGGAATTTAATTTGCAAACTTTGGTAAGAGAGAATATAAAGGCTTTAAAGCCTTATTCATCTGCACGCCATGAGTTTAAAGGTGAAGCATCAGTATTCTTAGATGCAAATGAAAATAGCTTTGGCTCTCCTGTTTCTCTCCCTTTTCCTTCAGCAGAAGGCCTTGGCATGGGTTTCAATCGTTATCCTGATCCTCTGCAATGGCAATTGAAATTTGCAATAGCAAAAATTAAAGGTGTTCCTGCTGAAAATATTTTTATAGGAAATGGCAGTGATGAAGTAATTGACCTTGCTTACAGGATATTTTGTGAGCCCGGCAAAAACAATGTGATCATTTGTCCCCCGACTTATGGCATGTATGAGGTAAGTGCAAATATTAATGATGTAGGGATCAGGAAGGTAAATCTTACGGAACAATTTCAATTAAATACAGAAAGAATATTAGAGGCAACAGATGCGGATACCAGGATGACTTTTATTTGTTCTCCTAACAATCCTTCGGGCAATAATATGAAGCGCATAGATGTGGAGTTATTACTTAATAATTTCCACGGCATTATTATAATTGATGAAGCCTACATAAATTTTTCAAAGCAAAAAACTTTTATTCAGGAGCTTACAGAGTATCCAAATCTCGTAGTAATGCAAACACTTTCCAAAGCATGGGGCCTGGCTTCGCTTAGGCTCGGCCTGGCTTTTGCATCGCTTGACATTATAGACTTATTCAATAAAGTTAAACCTCCTTATAACATTAATCAGGCATCGCAACAATTGGCTTTAGAAGCTTTACAAAATATACAGCAGGTTAATCATTGGATTAAAGAAATTGTTGAACAAAGGAAATTTCTTACAGAAAAATTGTTGGATTTATCTTTTGTTGAAAAAGTTTATGAAAGTGATGCCAATTTTTTACTGGTAAAAGTAAAGGATGCCGTTGCTTTATATAAACATCTTTCAGCAAATGGAATTGTTGTACGCAACAGGAGTAAAGAGATAATGTGTGAAAATTGCTTACGCATAACAATCGGCACATCAGCCCAAAATGAAACTTTAATTAAAAGCCTGAATTTTTTCACAAAAGAAATAAGTAATTTAAACTCTTAAAACAATAACTATATGTATAAATTAAAATTTTTCACAGTT
>JBDSAQ010000418.1:0-9655 GCA_039922095.1 Ginsengibacter sp.
CACTAACTGTCTTAGTTAAAATAGTTACTGTTTTATCAGGGCAATCTCCCGCTATTTTTAAAGCGTAGGTCAATCCTGCTATTCCTGAGCCGATAACTAAAAAATCTGTTTCCATAATAAGTAAAAAATATAAAGTAAAGAGTAAAAAGGGCGTCAATTTAAAAGATTACAGCAGTATTTTGATTTGTTTTACATTTTTACTTTTCTTCGACCCATGCATCATTTTCTTTAATAAGATTTATCAATTCAGACACTGCTATCTGCTCAGGTACTGCTCTTTTTATAACTTCTTTGCCCCTGTATAAAGTAACTTTTCCGGGGCCACTGCCAACATATCCAAAATCGGCATCAGCCATTTCACCAGGGCCATTTACGATACATCCCATAATGGCAATCTTAAGGCCTTTTAAATGATTGGTAACAGCACGTATCTTAGCGGTTGTTGTCTGCAGATCAAATAAAGTTCTGCCACAACTGGGGCAACTTATATATTCTGTTTTTGATATTCTTGAACGGGTGGCCTGCAATATTCCAAATGCAATGGAATTTAATAAGGCATGGTCTGTTAAAATATTTTTATTACCAAAATGATGACCCAGGCATAGCCCGTTTCCAAAACCGTCAATGAGCAATGCCCCTGTTTCAATAGCATAATGTATAAGGCTTTCGTCCATTGTAACATCATTACTATCACAAATTATAATAACAGGGTTTTGAATGTTTTCCCCGGCAAGTTTAAGGAACATCCGGCGTATACTTTCAACCGCATTTTTATTAGCAGAGCTCAAACAGATAACAGCAGTTTTGTCATTTTTAATTTTTGTAAGGATTTTGGAAAGATCAGATGAAGGATAGTTTTCGGAGAAACAATCAATCATAACAAAATTCATGATTGTTGAGTTTTCAAATTCATTATTCAAATATTTTTCTCCTTCAAAAATGGGGAAATACTTTTCTTTATCAATTGCAGTAAGCCATGCTTCATAATATGTAATAACTTTTAAGGTACCCGGCAAAGCAAAGTCTATAATTTTGTTTGCAGTAAATATATAATCTGCGGCGGTATCACTTATATGCCATTTATCTGTTTGGGCTTCGTATGTGTAGCCAATGGATATTAAAGTCTCCGGTGTTATACTTTCTATCTTACTAACATCAGCAATTACTACGGGCACATGTTTGCTGCCAATGTTAGTGATTGACCTCACCCCCAACTCCTCTCCAAAGGAGAGGGGCTTAGGTCTTTTCATTTCAACGCCTTCAGCATTAACACCACGATTTGCCGTAGCTAAGCCTCCCCCGTTGGGGGAGGTTTGGAGGGGGCTATACCTCTTTACTATATTCTTACAAACCGGGATTTCAAACTCCGGATCTTCTGTTAATGATACACGGATTGTATCTCCAATTCCTTCCTCTAATAAAGTACCAATACCGATGGCAGATTTTATTCTTCCATCTTCCCCATCACCAGCTTCGGTAACGCCGAGGTGCAAAGGATAGCAATGCCCTAACTCCTCCTGCATATTTTCTATAAGCAGGCGGTAGGCTTGTATCATTACCTTAGGATTGCTACTCTTCATGCTCAGCACTATGTTATAATAATTCTCACTTTCTGCAATCCGTAAAAATTCCATAGCACTCTCAACCATACCAATTGGTGTATCACCATACCTGCTCATGATCCGGTCGCTTAACGAGCCATGATTTGTGCCAATACGCATGGCAGTTCCATACACTTTGCAAATTTTTACAAGAGGAGTAAACCGCTCTCTTATCCGTTCAATTTCTTCCATGTATTCCTCATCTGAATATTCAAGCAATTCAAACTTTTTTTTATCTACATAATTACCGGGATTTATCCGCACTTTTTCTACAATTGCTGCGGCTATTTCTGCAGCATTTGGGGTAAAATGAATATCAGCCACAATAGGAGTAGTGTAGCCTCTTCTTCTTAATTCATTTTTAATATTCAACAAATTTTCCGCTTCCCTTTTACTCGGGGCTGTAATGCGAATGAGTTCTGAACCTGCTTCAATACAACGGATACTTTGCTCTACTGTTGCTATAGTATCCATAGTATCAGTAGTGGTCATTGTTTGTATTCTGATAGGATTGTAATTTCCTAATAACAAATCACCAACTTTTACTTCCAAAGTCGCTAATCTTTTATAGGCTGTAGAAGGTTCTGCAAAAATTTCCATGGTCACTTTATGAAGCGCAAAATTACAGTAATGAGATTATAGTAACTAAGTGATTCAATAATAAGATATTTTGTATAAAAGAGAATGGGCTTAGAGGGATCTGCAAAATAAATTAACGGCATGCTTCAAAAATATCTTTTCATTAATTGATAAAATATTTGCCATTCTGTTTTAATATATGGTTACATCATAAAATGAAAAAAACCTTTTGCCAGCACCTGAATAGCTACCTTATTTTATTGTAACTATATATCGATTGGGACTAATTTTCTTTAAAAAAATAAATATTTGTGATAGTTGATAAATACCCATGTAAATGACCGTGGCTTGCAGTATCAACTCTGCCTCTAATTAAAATCTTTGCGCCTTGTTTTTTATCAATACGATTCCAATCTTTATTGTCAGTAACAAGATTCTTGTTTACATCCATCCAAAAACCATCTCGTTCATTTGACAAGAATTTTTTGTCTGTGTAAATTGCAAATTCTTCAAACGCAGAAAAATAAGTTCCTTCAGTCTCAATGTACTGTCCGTCTAAAGATTTGTATTGATTTACTAACTGAGTTATTGAAATCTTCTTTGGAGTAATTGTTGAATCAAGACTGGGAATTGAATATGAAAACTTTTCTTTGGTCGTACACCTTTCAAATGCAAATAATAAAAAAATCAGAGAAGGTAATATATAAATTAGACGCATGGTTTAAGCCTTTTTGTTTTCTTTTTTCTTGACACCTGCACCTGTAGATATTGCAATCATATCTTCAAATGTACCACTGAATTTGACTTTTGGCTCATAAGTAGATGCTCTTTTTTTTGATACCTTTTTTAATTGCAGCCTTTGTTATTATCTTTAAGTTGAATGAAAATGATACCTACCATAACAGCGTCATTAATTACAGCACTCTTTATTTACTTTGCTTTTAAGCCAGGAATTATTAATCTAATCGGCTATAGTATTCATGAAGCTATTTGGAAAGGCGGAGCAAATGAATCAAATTTTATATTAGGGTTGGATATTGTAGTAGCAATAATATTATTTTTGATAACTTATAAAATCACAAAAAAAATTGTCTATTAATTATTTAGTCCCAACTGCTATATAGCTACCTTATCTTATTGTAACAAAATACTCCATTTATTTTCATCTCTAAACAAACAATTACTCACAGTTGCTTAATTTTATACTATTCAATTTTACACTTACCCTATTGTGATAATTTAATATTGTTTTATTATGCAGGAAAATAGAGAAATATCTGCCCTTTTCCACCTGATTGATGACCCTGATGAAGAAGTTTTTGATACTGTAAGTGAAAAAATTGTTTCGCTCGGCCGGGCCATAATTCCTAATCTTGAAAATTTATGGGAGAATACTCCTGATGAAGAAATTCAAAGCAGGATTGAATCACTTATACATAAATTACATTTCAGAGATCTTATTATTGATTTTACACAGTGGAAAAACGGGAGAGGTGATCTTTTGCAGGGAGCCTTACTTGTTGCCAGGTATCAATTCCCTGAAATGCCTTCCAATACTACATTACAGGAAATAGAGAAGATTCGCAGAAATATATGGCTGGAGCTAAACAGCTATCTTACACCTTTGGAACAAATAAACATAGTAACAGGTATCCTCTACAATTATTGCAAATTAAAAGGCTCTGAAGTATCTTATGATATCCCCGATGACTTTTTTATCAACAAGGTTTTGGAAAGTAAAAAAGGAAATGCCATCACTAACGGAATTATATATGTTGTTATTTGTGAATTATTAGATCTTCCTGTTAAAGCGATTAATATTCCTAAACAATTTATACTTGGTTATTTTGATATTGATTATAATTTTCCTAACCCCGCAGGAAAGATCAGTTCTAAAATAAATTTTTATATTGATCCGCTCAATGGCCAGATATATTCACATAAAGATGTGGAGAATTATTTTAAACGAATTTCTGTTCCATCCATTCCATCTTACTTTAAACAATTAAGCAACAGGCGTATAATTCAATATCTTTTAGAAGAATTAAGCAAATGTTTTAATGATGTGAAAAACCGGTATAAACAAAAAGACCTTTTATATTTAGCAAATCTTATTGATGATTAAGTAATAATAAACATCAACTTATTGCATTGCAAACAGACACGGCATATTATTCTTCTCCAATTGGAACAATGTTTATTAAGAGTGTTGATAACACTATTGAAGAAATATCTTTCATTAATACACTGAAAGGCTTAAAAATTGATGAAGATAAAATTGATCTTACCATAAAATCTTCTTCCCTTATACAAAAATGTATTCAGCAATTGAAAGAATATTTTGAGGGTAAAAGAAAGCAGTTCGAACTTGCTATAAATCAAAATGGAACTGACTTCCAAAAAAAAGTTTGGAATGATCTTCTACATATTCCGTTTGGAAATACTATCAGTTACCTGGAGCTTTCCAGGAGGATAGGTAATGTAAAAGCGATTAGGGCCGTGGGCACCTGCAATGGAAGTAATAAACTATGTATAGTTGTACCGTGCCATAGAGTTATTGGTATTAAAGGAGATCTTATTGGATACGGAGGCGACTTGTGGAGAAAAAAATGGCTGCTTGAGCATGAAGCAAAATATGCAAATGGAGTTCAAAAATTATTTTAATAAAATAAAGTTGGAATTACCGGCAGGTATTACATAAAGCTATCTGAGGTAAATGACAGGGGCAAAAGCTGCGAGGCATCTTCAATGATAATAACTTTGTCTTCCATCCCACTTAAAATAATGCGAATTGGTTTTTGAAATCGTTGCTGGTATTCAACTAAAGATTGCCGGCAAATTCCGCAAGGGCTTACCGGTTTGTTGCTTTTTCCTTTGGTATTATTGTAACTAATGGCTATAGTTTCTATACCAATACCCGGATGTTGTGATGAAACTGATGAAAGTAAAACCCTCTCAGCACAAATACCAGCAGGGTAGGAGGCATTTTCCTGGTTGCTGCCGGTAACTATTTCACCATTAATTAATTTTGCAGCGGCGCCTACATTAAAGTTTGAATAAGGGGCATATGCAAATTGAGTTACAGCACGGGCTTCATTCACCAGCCATGCATCATTTATATTTAATTCATCAACAGAATCGTATTCTGCAATAGTAAGAATGAGTTCTGATTTTTTCATCAAAGCTTTATGTAATGATGATAAAATTATTTTAAATAAAAGAGATGAAGTAACGCTTACCTTATTCTTTTGAATAACCTGCTCCAGCGTGGGCCTTTATCCCAGCTAAACCATATCAGGGAAGCTTTACCTACAATATGATCTTCAGGAACAAATCCCCAAAACCTGCTGTCTAATGAATTATGCCTGTTATCACCCATCATCCAGTAATAATTCATTTTAAAAGTATAAGTGGTAGCTTCTTTATCATTAATAAAATATTTTCCATTTATTGTTTCAAACTTATTTTGTTCATAAACATTTATGCAGCGCTGATAGCGAATAACATTGTCAGGTGTTAACTGTATAGTGCTTCCCTTTTTCGGTATCCATAGTGGTCCGTAATCATCTTCTGACCAGTTGTATGAAGCCTGGTAAGGATATAATAAAATGCTTTCATCTGCCGGTGAATGCAGTTCAGGTTTAATATCTTTTACAATTGGTAGCTTTTTTAATTTTTCCATTTCTGCATCAGTCATATTTACTTCATAAAAATTATTTTGTATTGGGTAAACTTCATTTTTATCTGCGTCATCAGGATAGAATTTTATTCCTATTTTAACCAATTCATCAGCATCCAGCGGCGCAGTTGTTGTTACTAAATATTTAAATTCATGATCAACAGGAAACGGCTGCTTTACACCATTGATATAAAGTTGCATGTTTTTTATTTGTAAGGTGTCTCCTGCAATGGCCACGCATCTCTTAATAAAATTCTCTCTTTTATCTACGGGCCTCTCAATTACAAGATCTCCAAACTCATCCCTCACTCTTCTTCTTGCTTCATCTTCTGAAATGTGTTCAGACATCATTCTTCCCCTTATTGCCTGGTAATAGGTAACTCGTGATCCATATTCAGCTTCATCATTTATTAAAGTGTCATTTACAGGGAAGTTAAAAACTACCACATCGTTTCTTTTAACCGGGCTTGCAAACCAGCGGGTATAAGGAATATGTATCCACTCTACATATGATTTTGCGGTAGATACCGGAAGGGTATGATGTACAAACGGCATTGCAATAGGAGTATTAGGTATACGTGGGCCGAAACTGAATTTGCTTACAAACAAAAAATCATTTACCAGTAAAGTTTTTTCCATTGATGGTGTTGGAATAACGTACGCCTCAAATATAAATGTGCGTATAAGCGTAGCAGCAACTATTGCAAAAACTGCCGCATCAATCCATTCTCTTGCTGCAGATTTTTTATAATTATTTACAACTGGTATTCCTGCATATCTTTCATTTTTTGAAAACCCGAGGTAGGGGAAATATATAAAAGGAATAAATACTGTTGCAGCATGATGAAGCACAGAAAACCTCCCAAAATGTTCAACGAACTTTATGCATATCCAGATGGTAACAAACTGCCCGGCAACAGGGATAAGCTGTAAAAAAAACCAGATCCTTTTCAGTTGCATTTTTTCAACCATGCACCAGGTATTGTATAAGGGGATCAACGCCTTCCATCCTTCCATCCCGGCTTTTTTAAACATACCATACAAACCAATAAGCGATAAAACAATTGTAACAATAAAGAATAGTAAACCTATACCCATTTTTTAATTTTTAGATGCGGACAAAAGTAGCATATTAAATGAGTTGATAAAAAGTGGTAAATAAAGTGTTACCATTAGTTTAACAGAAAAAATTTTAAAACGTGGCGGATAAAAAGAATAGCGTTCAATTATTATTTACCCTCACCCAGCTTTGCTTACAGAATTTTCAAGGATAAGATTGATGTATTTATTAACCATATCAAAACGGTTCATAACCATTAGATGACCACCTGAACTAACCACGTAATCAGGCTTTACTTTTGTTACCGGAAATATTCTGTCTCTGTCTCCATGTATATGAAACAGGTTTTGAGGTATCCATGTATTATTCCAGTTAAGAATAGTATCAACAGCCCAATTGGAATATTGAGGATTTATATTTTTGCGATATAGTTCTACCATTTCTTTTTCTTCCCTGGTTTCTATACCTAAATTATAATTTTCCAAAGGCTCAATTAATTTGAAAGATCTTACAGGAAAAATTTTGTTTAGCTTTAATTTCCCTGCAATACGCATCCACAAAGGGATTTCTTTAAATGAACGCACACTTGATATAATAATTATTTTTTCCACCGGTATCAGCCTGGCAATTTCAATACACATCATTCCGCCAAAGGATAAACCTATAAGCACGGGATTATTATGATGAATATTCTTTATTAATTTTTTTGCATAAGTGGTAATGTCTTCATTTTTTTCAGGGGTATGCCAGTTAATAAAGTGAGTTTCATAACCCGTAAAAGTAAGTTTTGAGAATACTCTTTCATCTGCACCAAAACCACTAATGCAATAAATATGTTTCATATATTTTACAAAATAGGTTTGAAGCTAAATGGAGTTGAAAGGTAAAATGGTTAGAGAATGGAGTGGCTAAAGATTTCCTCATGAGCCACCAACTATCAACGGCTTTACCTTTTAGGTAGTACATAATTTTCTACATCATCTGTTGAAATAGTTTTCCCGGAAAGAATAACAAGGCGTTCAACAACGTTTCTAAGCTCCCTGATATTACCACTCCAGTTATGTTTTTGTAACGCTTCCACAGCTTTTTTATCTATAGCTTTTTTGGGTTGTCCGTATTCATCAGCAATGTCTTCTAAAAATTTGTCTACTAATAATGGAATATCTCCAACTCTTTCATTTAAGGAAGGAACATGAACTATTATTACACCAATCCGGTGATACAGATCGAGCCTGAAATTTTTATTCTCCACTTCTTTCAACAGATCTTTATTAGTAGCGGCTATCACTCTTACATCTACATTAATATCTTTATCTGCCCCCACCCGGGTTACTTTGCCTTCCTGCAAAGCCCTTAAAACCTTTGCCTGGGCGTTTACACTCATATCGCCTATTTCATCTAAAAATAATGTGCCACCATTAGCCTGCTCAAACTTGCCAATGCGCTGTTTTACGGCTGATGTAAAAGATCCTTTCTCATGCCCGAACAACTCACTTTCAATAAGCTCACCGGGTATGGCGGCACAATTTACTTCCACCATCGGCCCCTTATTACGGTTACTTTTTGCATGTATCCATTTTGCCACTAATTCCTTACCGGCACCGTTTTCCCCTGTTATTAAAACCCTCGCATCTGTAGGGGCAATTTTATCAATAGTATCCTTTATTTTTTTTATGGGAGCCGATTCACCGATTATTTCCTGCACCTTACTAACCCTTCGTTTAAGCACTTTGGTTTCTGCGACAAGATCGTTTTTATCCATTGCATTCCGGAGTGTTATCAGCATCCTGTTAAGATCGGGAGGCTTGGATATATAATCAAAAGCGCCTTTTTTTACCGCATCAACAGCGGTTTCTATATTGCCGTGTCCGCTAATAATTATTACCGGAACATCCGCATTTATTTCTTTTGCCTTCTCTAAAAATTCAATGCCATCAAGCTTTGGCATTTTAATATCGCACAGTACCAGGTCATAGCTTTTATCTTTAAATTTTTTTAATCCTTCTTCACCATCCGCAGCTTCTTCAACATTATAGCCTTCGTAGGTTAGTATTTCCGTAAGAGTTTTTCTTATACTTCTCTCATCATCTATTATAAGTATTGTTGCCGCCATGGTTTTTGTAAGTGTGTTATGGATTAAAGCCTTTTTATGTATCTAATCGTTAATTAAGTAAAAGTAAGGATATGATATTAAAGTTTCTACCATGGATTTCTGTATTCTGCTGTTGCTGCAATAATATTAATTCAGAAAACAGGGTAAGTAAAAACCTGGTTTACCCGCAATTATGTAAACGTAAATCCTTACAAAAAAATTGCTGAATACCATTGCCCCGGGATTTTTTTAGAACATCAAAAACCACACGGTTCATTTGTGTAATGACTATAGCAAAAGGGCAACTTGAGCAATCCTTATAGAATAGTAAACCTGCTCACAATGCAAAGTCTTCTTTTAAATTTTTTGGCATCTTTATTCGCTCCGCTATATAGAATCATGCAGGTGCGCATGAAGAAATGAAACTACTTTACCAATGCTTAAAAAGCAATGTGCATTCATCCCTCATTGCTTTCAATGCTTCATAAATAATTACCATCGTGCGCATGGCTGCATGCTCATTTACATCACCAACACCATTCCATCGCCGCAGTTAATTTTTTCTCTTTCTTCTTGCGGCTGGGTGCGTTATCGCTTCTCTGCCGTTTTCTTTTTCCTATAAACATTTGTATGCTGTAACTTTA
>JBDSAQ010000419.1:0-2717 GCA_039922095.1 Ginsengibacter sp.
GAGTTTACTATAAAGGCGGTGCTGATCGGAGGTTTAATGGGAATGTTATTTGGTGCAGCCACAGTGTATCTTGCCTTAAAAGCAGGGCTCACGGTTTCAGCGTCTATACCAATTGCTGTTATAGCCATAACATTAGGAAGAAGATTTTTTAAGACAACTATTCTTGAAAATAATATTATTCAAACAACTGGTTCTGCAAGTGAAAGTATTGCTGCCGGTGTGGCGTTTACACTTCCGGGATTTTTATTTTTATCCATGAGCGCTGATGGAAAAAGCGTAGGTGCAGAATATTTTAATTATCTCACCATATTAATATTAGCTATACTCGGGGGATTGCTGGGAACACTAATGATGATACCATTAAGAAGGGCATTAATTGTTAAGGAACATGGTACCCTGCCTTATCCTGAAGGCACAGCTTGTGCAAGCGTTTTAAAGGCAGGAGAAAAAGGCGGAGATGTAGCAAAGACAGCTTTCTTCGGTGTGGGCGTTGCGCTCACGTATGCCTTTTTACAAAGAATTTTTCATGTAATAGCAGAAGTTCCTCATTATGCTACTGAACTAAAAAATAAATTTTTTCCGGCAGCTCGTGTAAGTGGTGAGATAACTCCTGAGTATCTCGGTGTTGGATATATTATAGGTCCAAAGATCAGCGGTGTTCTTGTAGCAGGCGGCGTATTAAGCTGGCTGGTATTTAATCCTTTGCTTGCCACACTTATTCACGATCAAAGTATTATAGCTACCCAGTTAATTAAGTTAGGATATTTAAAAGATTTAACCACAGCAGGCGGCCCGGGAGGCTGGGATCCGGTAACGCATACTTTTAATGATTCCGCTTCAGCTATTTACAGGGCTTTCATCCGCCAGGTTGGTGCCGGTGCAGTAGCAGCAGGCGGTCTTATTACTTTACTTAAAACCATACCTACTATTATTTCATCATTTAAAGAAAGCATAGGTTCTATAAAAAATAAAGGTGAGGGAGTTGCTATTTTAAGAACTGATAAAGACCTTAATATAAAAATCGTTTTATTTGGAAGCATAGCGTTGATCTTATTAATGGCGATAATTCCACTCATACCCGGAAATGGCATTTTAAGCAAATTATTATTAGGCATACTGGTAGTAATATTTGGCGCTTTTTTCGTTACAGTTTCTTCAAGGATTGTGGGTATTATTGGATCAAGCAATAACCCGATAAGCGGAATGACGATTGCCACCGTAATGGCCACCTGCCTGGTTTTTATTGGTATTGGATGGAGCGGAAAAACCTATGAGCCAATGGTGTTGGTAGTTGGTGGAATGATATGTATCGCCTCTGCAAATGCGGGTGCAACTTCTCAGGATTTAAAGACGGGTTATATATTGGGAGCAACGCCACGCTACCAGCAAATAGCCTTATTCATTGGTGCTATAGCATCTTCAATTGTGATTGGTATTACCATAAAAATTCTTGATACTCCAACTGCTGATATGGTAAAGCAAGGGCTTACACATGCCATTGGCAGCGATAAATTTCCTGCACCACAGGCAACTTTAATGGCTACCCTTATTAAAGGGATTTTATCATTCAACCTTGACTGGCAATTTGTATTTGTAGGTATTTTTTTAGCCATAGTTATGGAACTATGCGGCGTTAAATCACTAAGCTTTGCTGTGGGAGCCTATCTTCCACTATCTACCACTTTACCCATTTTTGCAGGTGGTGCTGTAAGGGGTTTAGTTGACTGGCGCAAGAAAAAAGCTGAAGGTATAGTTGAAGAAGATGATCTTGGAAAAGGAAACCTTTTTGCTACAGGACTTGTAGCGGGCGGGGCTTTGGCTGGTGTTGCAGTGGCATTATTAACCGCAGGAAGCGAAAGCATCGCTAAAAAATTAGAGCTGGTAAATTTCGAACATGCTTTAAGCAACACTTTTGGGGAAGGTTTTTACGAGATAGCCGGCCTACTATTTTTTGTAGCAATGGCGCTGATACTATACCGGGTAGCGATGAAGAAAGGTAAGATTGAAATTGAGGCGTGATTTTCATGATACGTGTGATTCTGGATTATACGTATCTTTATGAAAATATAAAATTTATGAAGGGCAAGCTCACCTTAAGCATCGATCAGGAAAAAATTAAAAAGATAAAAAGATATTCAAAAAGGAATGGACATAGTGTTTCTAAATTTATAGAAGATCTTATAGATAAAGTAGATAAAAAAGAGCCTGCCGAACAATTTGATATTTCCAAAATCATAGGTGCCTTTGGGAAAGCTCCTAAAAGCTTTGATACCGATAAAATTAAATGGGAATATTTAAAGAAAAAGCATGGATTATAATCTTTTTATTGATAGCGATATTCTACTTGACATTTTATTAATCAGGCACCCTCATTTTGATGATAGTTTGTCATTATTTTCTTTGCGGATTGAAAAACAGGTTGAATTGTTTACTACTCCTTCTATAATATTAAATGTAAATTATATTGCCAACAAGCAATACAATAAAGAAAAAGCAAAAAGAGGTGTTGCAGAAATACTTAAAGTTGTTGAAATAATTGAAACTTCAGGAAATGAGCTGGTCAATTGTTTTAATAGTGATTATACGGATGTGGAAGATGCAGTTCAATATTTTACAGCTTTAAAAAATACTTCTTTACATTTTTATATTACAAGAAATATCAAGCATTTTGATTTCAAAAAAATTCAATTACCAGTGGTTACTCCTACGGCTTTTTT
>JBDSAQ010000420.1:0-3651 GCA_039922095.1 Ginsengibacter sp.
TTCAGGTACAGTGCATCCGCAACTTGCTGTTGCTGAAGAAACGATTAGGGGATTTTTACCGCTATTTATAAACTTAAAATTATATTCTACCTTTTCACCATCTGTAACTTTTCCAAAGTTGTATATAGAATCAATAATTTGAACAGTAGTGGTATCTTTAAAAATAAAGGGATCGGCCTCGTCTGCTATAATATCACCCTTATGTTTGGTATTACGTATGTCGCAGGAAAACAAAACTGACCCAAGAAATGCTATAAAAAAGAATCTCCTCATTTAAAATTTTAGCAAAGGTATTATAAAGTACTGTTTCTAAAACTCTTCTTTTTAATTTTATTCTCTGATAAAAGTTCTTTATGAATATTATCTAATATGCCATTTACAAAATGGCCGCTTTGAGGTGTACTATAATCTTTTGCAAGGTCAATATATTCATTGATTGTCACTTTTGGAGGAATAGTTTCAAAATACAGAAATTCGCAAAGGCCCATTTGCATAAGAATCATATCAAGAGCTGCAATTCTTTCTGCATCCCAGTTTTTTAATTTGGGTTTAATCAGTTCAAGGCAATAATCTTTTTTATCAATAACAGAGCTTAGCAGATCTTTTGCGAATTCCCATTTTTCGGCAGTAAGTATTTCAGCAAAATTGAAAGCGCCGGGTTTTTGAAAAAAGCCTGCAACCAGCAACACCATCATGTCGCCATCATCATCCCAGTTAATAAAATTCTCTTCTATATGATTTATAAAATCCTCATTAGGCAACATAAAATCAGAAAATATAAATTCAAGTATTTTTCTTTCAGCTTTTTTATCTGCAGGCGTAAGTGTTATATAAGATTGATATTGGGAGGAGTTTACCAGTGAATTATAAATTTTTTTTACCAGTTCATTATCAACTATGGATGTTAAGCTATAATCTGATAATATTTTTTTAAACGATTCGTTTTGTTCGGTCATCAGTATTATTTCATTTCGTGCAATTTTTGTGTTTATATTAAGATCATCATAATCAGGTAAATGCTTACTTGATTTTCGCAGGGAGTCAACTTCTGCATAGCGGGCTACTTCTGTAATAAAATAAATAAGGTAAGTAAATAGTTGCTTTGATTTATCTATATTTTTTTTCAAAATACTTATAGCTTCCCCGGGTTTAGTTTCATAATTCATTGCTTCAAGTGAATAGAGCGTCTGCATTACTTTTACCCTTATATTTCTTCTGCTAAACATTTGTCTGAACTGGGATTTATAGGATAATTGAGATTTCTATGAGAGTAACAAATTTCTACAAAGGTGCATTTCAGAAGTTATAAAAAAAATTTATTCCAACTAATCCCTAAAATCCCAAAAATCACAGTTCAGACAAAATGAAAAATTGACGCAACCTGTCAACTCTTAACTGCCAACTGTCAACTTTACTGCCATCTGAGCCGTTATAAACTTTTGGTACAAAAATTCGTGTACATTTGCAACCCAAAATAAAATTATAAATTTAAAATTATGGCAAACGAAAATTACGAACTCTTTGATGATAGAGTTCTTGTTAAACCAAACGCAGCTGAAGAAAAAACGTCTGGTGGCATTATAATTCCGGATACTGCTAAAGAAAAACCACAAAAAGGAACAGTAGTGGCTGTGGGAAAAGGAAAGTATGCCGATCAAACCGGTAACTTAATACCAATGCAAATAAAAGCAGGTGATACAATTATGTACAGCAAATATGGTGGAACGGAAATAAATATTGGAGGGGAAGATTATTTAATTATGAGGTCTTCTGATATTTTAATGAAAATCAACTAATCCAATTAATCATTATTTTAAATTTTAATATAACCAATCATGGCAAAACAAATATTTTTTGATATTGAAGCCCGTAATAAAATGAAGAAGGGTGTAGATACCCTGGCTAACGCAGTAAAAGTAACTCTCGGTCCCAAGGGACGTAATGTTGTAATTGAAAAAAAGTTTGGCGCACCCAGTGTAACTAAAGATGGCGTTACTGTTGCAAAAGAAATCGAACTTGATGATCCTATTGAAAATATGGGTGCTCAAATGGTAAAAGAAGTGGCCAGTAAAACCGCTGATATTGCTGGTGATGGCACAACTACGGCCACAGTTCTTGCCCAGTCAATTATAAGTGAAGGGTTAAAAAACGTTGCTGCGGGCGCAAATCCTATGGATCTTAAACGGGGTATTGATAAGGCTGTTATTGAGGTTGTTAAACACCTACAGGGCCAATCTCAATCAGTTGGTGATAACAATGAAAAGATTGAACAGGTTGCCTCTATTTCTGCTAATAATGATGCAACTATCGGTAAGCTGATTGCAGAAGCTATGACTAAAGTGGGTAAGGAAGGTGTGATAACTGTAGAGGAAGCTAAAGGAACTGACACTACCGTTGAAGTAGTTGAAGGTATGCAATTTGACAGAGGTTATCTATCTGCTTATTTTGTAACCAACAGTGAAAAAATGGAAGTTGACCTGCAAAATCCATATATACTTATTTATGACAAGAAGATATCTTCTATGAAAGATATACTTCATATCCTGGAGAAAGTGGCCCAAAGCAGTCGTCCATTATTGATTATTGCTGAAGACCTTGATGGGGAAGCATTGGCAACTCTTGTTGTAAATAAATTACGCGGTACTTTAAAAGTTGCTGCAGTAAAAGCCCCCGGCTTTGGTGACAGAAGAAAAGAAATGTTGCAGGATATAGCTGTATTAACCAAAGGAACAGTTATAAGCGAAGAGCAGGGATATAAATTAGAAAATGCAGATCTTACTTATCTCGGTGAAGCTTCTGCGGTAACTATTGATAAAGATAATACCACAGTGGTTGGTGGCAAGGGTGCAAAAGAAGATATTACTGCGAGAGTAAATCAGATTAAAGCCCAAATAGAGTCAACAACTTCTGATTATGATAAAGAAAAATTACAGGAACGTCTGGCTAAACTAAGTGGTGGTGTTGCAGTATTGTATGTGGGTGCTGCTACTGAAGTTGAAATGAAGGAAAAGAAAGATAGAGTTGATGATGCTTTACATGCTACAAGGGCGGCTGTTGAAGAAGGCATTGTACCTGGTGGTGGTGTTGCTTACATACGTGCTATTGAAAGCCTGGAAGGTTTAAAAGGCTTAAATGAAGATGAAACAACCGGTATTCAAATTGTAAAAAGAGCCGTTGAAGAACCTATACGCCAGATAGTAGTTAACAGTGGTATTGAAGGCAGCATAGTTGTACAAAAGGTAAAAGAAAATAAAGGTGACTTTGGATTTAATGCGAGAACTGAAGTCTACGAAAATATGTTCGCAGCAGGAGTTATTGATCCTACAAAAGTGGTAAGAATAGCATTAGAAAATGCCGCTTCAATTGCAGGTATGTTATTAACTACAGAATGCGTAGTATCTGACAAACCAAAGAAAGATGACGGTCACAGTCACCCTCCAATGGGTGGCGGAGGAATGGGTGATATGGGTTATTAAAAAAATATTCGGGATTTATTCCCTTAATATAAATCCCCGTTGTACATCATTATTGAGTATGGCGGGGATTTTTAATTTAAAATTTCTTATTAAAATAATTATAACTTGAACCTAATTAGCATCTAAAAAAAAGCTGTTTATAAAATTTATGGAAAAGAAGAGGGCACAGAGGTAT
>JBDSAQ010000421.1:0-3054 GCA_039922095.1 Ginsengibacter sp.
ACTCACTCGTTGAAATGGATAACAACAGTTTAATTATTCATGAATAAATTGGGAGTTATTAGTGTAGCTAAATGTTTTATAAACTCAGGGTTGGATAATATCTCCGGGCAAATTTAATAATCCTTCCATTTCCTGCTGATATTGCATCGCAATAACTCTTGCTTCTTCTGCAAAATTCTCCCGTTCCCCCGCATAAATTATAGCTCTTGAAACATTTACAAGCAACCCGCAATCCCTGGTGAGACCGGCCTGAGACACCTGACTAAGGCTCCCGCCCTGGAATCCAACACCTGGAACTAATAAAAAATTATCAGGTACTATTTCTCTTATTGAGTTAATATCATCAGCTTTTGTGGCACCAACAACAAACATGAGATTTTCTTTATTACCCCAGGTGCTTACCTTTTTAATAACCGCTTCATAAAGAAATGACGTTTGTTTTTTTCTTATGTACATCCCTTCATTCAATTCCTTTATCTCTGTTTCAATATTTTGTAATTCAAAGTCTGCAGCACCGGGATTGGATGTTAAGCCCAAAACGATAGTCCATTTATTTTTGTATTCTAAAAAAGGTTTTATGCTATCCTCACCCATGTATGGCGCAACAGTAATAGCATCAAAACTCAACGTTTCAAAAAAAGCTTTAGCATATTGGGAAGAAGTATTACCTATATCTCCACGCTTTGCGTCAGCAATTTTAAAATGTGCTGAGGGAATATAATTTACTGTCTGTTCCATTATGTCCCAGCCTTTTGAGCCAAGTACCTCATAAAAAGCAGTGTTTATTTTGTATGCCACACAAAGATCTTTTGTTGCATCAATTATTTGCTTATTAAAGTTCAAAACCGCATCAGGGCTTGATTGCAGGTGTTTAGGAATTTTATCAACATCTGTATCCAGTCCTATACACAAGTATGAGCGTTTTAAGAAAATATTTTGAATTAATTGTTCCCTGGTCATCTGTGCTTTTTTGGACTTTAAATTCTGTTATGCATTTCTTTTGCAATTCTCATTTCATTATCGCTGCCATTTTCATTTAAATGCTTTATAATACTTTGCCTTGTATCCTGTTCGTGATTCTGACTGAGCTTAAAAACATTATCTATAATCTCAACCTCAATAGTAAATCCTATAATTGCTTTTACCAGCCGGTCAACATACTCATTCGACAGATTATTAAATGAAGAAGCATTGCCCGATCCCTCGTATTTATTTGTAATTGCATGAACAATATCTTTTGTTCGCTCTTCATTTTTAAAATGAATTTTTCCTTTTGCATGAACCGTCATATAGTTCCATGTAGAAGCCTGAACAGGATTTGAATACCAGCCTGCGCTTACATAACAATGAGGCCCATTAAAGATCACCAGCACATTTTCGTTTTTTACAAACGCCTTTTGATGATCTGTGTTCTTCATCATGTGGCCCGTAAAAATAATTTTATTTTCCTGTTGTTTAATATCTAAGGGAACATGTGTTGCCACAGGGTATTCATCACCACTGCCAGTAATGATTGCAAATGAATTCTCTTTTATAAAAGCCATTACTTTTTCCTCATCTTCCTCAGTAAAATAGGGTAGCTTATACATAATTTATTTATTTGAATTGAATAAATTTATTTTAGAAGATTGCTTAAGATATTTCCAAACCGGTATACATCTTCATAAGAATTATACAGAGGTACAGGAGCAATACGGATTACATTCGGTTCACGCCAGTCGCCAAGTACACCATTTGCTTTTAAGTTCTCAAAAATTTGTTTTCCGTTTTTATTGATAAGCATTGATACCTGGCATCCATGTTCATCTTCATCTAATGGGGTTATAATTTTTATTAATTCGCTTCCGCAAGATTGATTTATTTCTTCTAAAATATATAAGGCAAACCCGGTTAAATATTTTGATTTTTTTAAAAGATTACTAAAACCGGCTTCATCAAAAATATCTATGGCTGCTCTATGTGAAGCCATATCTAATATTGAAGGATTGCTTAGTTGCCATCCTTCAGCGGTTTGGATTGGCTTAAAATCCTTTTCCATTTTAAACCTTGTTTCCTTTTCATATCCCCACCACCCGGTTAATCTTTGATGGGTTGTATCATTTACAAAACGTTCGTTTATAAAAGCGCCCGCTATACCACCCGGGCCTGAGTTTAAATATTTATAACTGCACCAGCAGGCAAAATCAACATTCCAGTCATGTAATTTTAATTCAACATTTCCTGCTGCATGTGCAAGATCAAAGCCGCAATACGCACCGGCTTTATGGGCCGCTTGTGTAATAGCAGCCATATCTAAAACCTGTCCTGTGTAGTAATTTATTCCTCCAAAGAATACGAGTGCCACTTCATTTTTATTCTCTTCAATTGCATCTAAAATGTCCTCTGTCCTCAAAGTATATTCATCATTACGCGGAAAAATTTCAATGATACTATCTTCGGGGTCAAGGCCATGAAACTTAACCTGGGAGGCCATTGCATACTGATCTGAGGGAAATGCCTTTGCTTCGCAGATAATTTTAAATTTATACTTTGAAGGCATATAAAAAGATGCCAGTAACAAATGAATATTAACGGTAAGCTGATTCATCACTACAATTTCATCAGGCTTGCAGCCAACTATCTTTGATAATTTATAGGGGAAAAAATCGTGATAAGAATACCAGGGATTTTTTATGTAAAAATGTCCCTCAACACCAAAGTTTGCCCAATTTTCAAGCTCCTTTAAAATATATTCCTGCGTAGTTTTTGGTTGCAGGCCAAGAGAATTGCCAGTAAAATAAATACTTTCTTTACCATTAATTAAAGGGATGTAAAATTTATTGCGATAATCTTTAAGTTCATCATTATTATCAAGCGCTTTTGCAAATTCAGGAGAGTTTATATAAAGCATCTGTTTTTATTTCGGCATAATTCCGCAGTCATTGCAAATATAAACAAACAACAAGTGTAAGCCCCTGCTTCCGCAAAGAACTATAGATTTCATTTTCTAAATTGCATAATTTAGTGCACACAAACTCAATATATGAAACTCAAATGCGGATTTACATTCCTTTG
>JBDSAQ010000422.1:0-11351 GCA_039922095.1 Ginsengibacter sp.
ATCCAGGGCAAACCCGCCAGGTAGTAACTTTTTTTAATGGCACAGGAAACGAGTTCATTGGTTATTTAGTGTACGATGTTGGCAAAGAGATGAACCAGTTGGTAGACTACACGTATCTGCGCAATGAAAAGGGACAGGTAATGTTAAATAGTGCAGGAGGACTTCAGCATTCAATAAATACGATAAATTATGGTAGTGCAAACTACAAATTAATCGGTGGGATAGCAAACACATTTAATTACAAGTCATTGAGTTTACTAATTCAGGTTGATGGAAAATTTGGCGGCAAAGTGTTTTCGTCAACGGCATTAAACGGTTTAAGATCAGGTCAAGGTAAGAATTCTTTAGTAGGTCGCAATGGGGTTATTTTCGATGGTGTTCTGCCTGATGGAACTCAAAATACAATATCAGTTTCTCCGCAAACATTTTATGCTAATTATCGTAATCAGAATATAGCAGATCCGTTTGTTTTCAGCAGCGACTTCATCAAACTTAGAAATATCACACTTACGTATGACCTTACCCGTTTTATGAATAAAAACGTAAAATTTGTTAAAGGTCTAACGCTATCTGCTTTTTGCCGGAATGCTGCACTACTGATGAAACATATACCTACCGTTGATCCTGAGGCTTTCGCTTCAACAAGCGACAGTCGCTTAGGATATGAGCAACATACTGAACCAACAACCCGAACTCTGGGGCTTAACTTAAATGTAAAATTCTAATATAAAATATTATGAAAAGAAATAGTCGTCTAATAATCCCCCTGGCATTAATAGTTTGCTTTGCAAGTTGCACAAAGGGGTTTGAAGAAAAAAACCAGGACCCTTATGCAATTACAGCAATTGACCCGGGATTATTATTTACCGCAGCAGAGCGGAATATGAATACTAGCAATTGTGATGGAGAACAAACCATAGTACAACAATATGTGAATGCTTATAACGCCGGCGCTACAGCAGGGTTTCAATTTAATCTGGACGTAGATGGTTATGGCAGCCCTCGTTGGAATGGTGTTTACCCAGGTGTTATCAAACCTTTGGTACAAATCATCAGCATTGTTAAAGACAACCCGGCTTCCAAAAACCTTTATGACATGGTACGGATATGGAAAGCGTTTGCGTTTATGACCCTCGTTGACACATACGGTGATGTGCCTTACAGCGAAGCAGGAAAAGCATACCTGGAAGATATAAGCTATCCAAAGTATGATAAAATGGCCGATATATATGCCGACCTTTACAACGAGCTTAAAACGGCCGCGGCTGATTTGTCTACTTCAAATGAATATGTAACCGGTGATCTATTTTTTGGTGGTGCACCCAGTTCTAGTCCAGCTTTAATAGCTGCACAGGTAGCCCATTGGAAAAAAATTGGTTACTCTTTAATGCTGCGTCTGGGTATGCGCTACTCAAAAATTGACGCAACAAAGGCTGCAAGTATTGCACAGGAAGCATTTACAGGCGGTGTAATTCTATCAAACAGCGATAATGTTGTTGTCACTCAATATAATGGTGCAGTTCCCAACGGTTTTTCTAACCAGCAGACGGTCATCAGTCCCTATTTTTATTATTTAGCTGAACCTTTTGTTAACCAGTTAAAAAGCACCGGTGATCCCAGGTTGAAATATATGGGAGCCAGCTATGCCAATCCTGCAGCCATTACCTCCGCACGTGATACCGTAACAGCGGACCAATTTGGATTTCCGATAGGATATGATGCGGTAACTGTTTTAACCAAACCGGGTTACAGAGGCGTTAAAGGCGGGGGACAAAACTACACACAGCTTAATTACCAGGTAATGGCGAACTCTCTTGCCCCTGCGTTTTTTATTACTAATTCGCAAACTCAATTATTATTAGCAGAAGCTAAATTCAGAGGGTGGATCACCAGTGGATCTACAGCTCAACAATACTATGAAGCAGGCGTTAGAGCTGCTATGGATGAATGGAATTTATTTCCCGGCGTATTTATCCCTGGAGTTTCAAACACAGAAAAAGACAATTACCTGCTTCAGCCTGCAATTGCTTATAATGATGCAGACGCACTTAAGCTTATCAATACGCAATACTGGATTGAATGTATCACAAATGGGGCCGAAGGGTTTGCTAACTGGAGAAGAAGTGGATTCCCGGTATTGCTACGTAATACGTACAACGATGACTTAGTTCCAGGCGGCGGCTTTGTAAGACGCATGTCTTATCCTGATGCTGAGCAAGCCCAAAACGCAGACAACTATCAAGCTGCGGTTACCAGCATGGGTGGTGATGATTTAGTACATCGTGTGTTCTGGGATAAACCATAAAAGAAACGGGAATAAGTGCAGGCAAGCGATATATGCCTCATTTTGTTTCTCTCGATTTAGGCAGGAAGACCTTATGTAAATACATCAGGTCTTTAAACTGGTTTGTCATAAGAACAGAATATAAATATCCGTTCAAAACTTATGTTCCGTTCTATAAATATTTAAAACGATGCACTCACAAAATGTGAACGTATTTGACAATTGAAATAAGCGCAACTCAATGAAAGAAACTACAAGCCATAATTCCTCAATAAATAAACTCCGCAGTGCCGACTGGTTTGGCAAGGACGACAAAATGGGATTTGTGCATCGGTCGTGGTTGCGCAACCAGGGTTACCCTGATGATTATTTTCGTGGTCGTCCTGTTATCGGCATTTGCAATACATGGAGTGAGCTTACTCCATGTAATGGACATCTTCGTGATTTTGCTGAAGTAGTAAAACGCGGTGTTGTTGAAGCAGGCGGATTTCCGCTGGAGTTTCCTGTTACGTCTTTGGGCGAAACCCTGATGCGTCCAACAACAATGCTGTTTCGCAATTTGGCAGCGATGGATACAGAAGAAACCATTCGGGCCAATCCTATCGATGGTGTGGTGCTCTTAACGGGTTGTGATAAAACGACTCCTTCAACATTAATGGGTGCATGCAGTGTTGATCTTCCAACCATTGTTGTTCCCGGTGGACCGATGCTGAACGGAAGATTTAAAGGAGAATGTTTGGGCTCCGGTTCCTTCAACTGGATGATAAAAGAAAAAAAGCTGGTTGAAAATTATACAGCAGAAGATATTTTAGAAGCAGAAATTGGCGTAGCCAGAAGTGCAGGTCATTGCATGACGATGGGCACAGCATCAACAATGGCTTGTATGGTAGAAGCATTGGGATTAACACTTCCGGGTGCTGCTGCCATACCTGCGGTTGACTCCAGGAAGAAAGTGATGGCACAACTTTCAGGAAGAAGAATTGTTGAAATGGTGAAAGAAGGCATAAAGCTCTCAAAAATTCTGACGAGACGGGCTTTTGAAAATTCAATCATTGTGAACGCTGCTATTGGTGGTTCAACAAACTTCCTTATTCATCTCCTGGCAATCGCCGGAAGAATCGGTGTTAAATTAAAGCTTGAAGATTTTGATGCCATCGGAAGTAAAATTCCTTTGCTGGTCAATCTTAAACCTTCAGGCAAATATTTAATGGAAGATTTCTTCTACGCTGGTGGATTACCTGTTGTAATAAAGGAACTCAAAAAATATTTACACAATGATGCCATCACCGTAAACGGAAGAACGATTGGAGAGAACAACACAACTCCTATTTGTTACAACGGGGATGTGATTGCAACTATCGATAATCCATTGCAGGAAAACGCAGGTATTGCAGTCCTTAAAGGAAACCTTTGTGAAAATGGTGCCGTCATCAAACCTTCTACTGCAAGTAAACAGCTCATGAAGCATCGTGGACCTGCAATTGTGTTTGAAACCATAGAAGATTATCATGCAAGGATTGACGATCCTGATTTAAATATTGATGAAAACTCAGTGGTTGTTTTAAAAAATGCAGGCCCTGTTGGTTATCCCGGCATGCCTGAAGTTAGCAATGTTGATCTTCCTGAAAAATTATTGCGGAAAGGAATCAAAGACATGGTTCGCATTTCCGACGGCAGAATGAGCGGTACAGCGGCTGGTACAGTTGTCCTCCATGTTTCTCCCGAATCTGCTATTGGTGGTGTTCTTGGGCTGGTACAAGATGGAGACATGATTGAATTGGACGTTGAGGAAAGAAAATTGCATTTGGATGTAAGCGATGAAGAACTTCAACAAAGAAGTAGTCATTGGACTCCTCCAAAACCAATGACAGAAAGAGGTTATGTAAAAATTTACATCGATCATGTGCAGCAGGCGCACTTAGGTGCTGACCTGGATATCTTAAACGGAGGATCGTCTGGACAAGTGACCAGAGACTTGCATTAATTGAAGTATTTTCTAAAATGAAAAACCCAAGAAAGAATGAAATTGTACAAAACCAAACAAGACATTGGGAATAGATTTTATTTTCTTGAAAATGAAACCGGGGATGAGTTTATAAAATCATGATGGACTCTTTCAAAAGATGAAAGAAAAAAACAAAGGTCTTTCTTCTTCCCAAAATCATCCAAATGATATTCTTGCTCTTATTGGCAAGCGGGGTTGGGTTTTTGAGTGCAATAATAGTAACCCGTTTTATCAAACTGAAAAAATAGCAGAACCAATCATCTCAGAAAAAGCAAAAATAACGCTGCCTGATTTGACAAAAACTTTTGTATACGATATATCAACTCTGAAGGGAAAACTTATATCCTGGTTTCGAAATAATATTTTCGGAAACAGGTAAATTTTAAATTTCTGAATTCAAAAACTTATAAAAATGAATTTCAAAACATTGCTTGTTTTATACGCCTCAACATTGATGAGCGGAATCAGTTTGGCTCAAACATCTCAGCCCCCAATAATAGAAGATTTTAAACCCTCCACCCTCAATCAACCTGGACAGGAATACCCGCAGGTAAATTCACAGGGGTATGCAAGGTTTCATATTTACGCCCCCAAAGCCGATAGTGTGAGTGTAAGCCTGGGGCTCCGGGGAAGAGGAGGTACTTTGCTCACCAGGGGAGAACAGGGATTTTTTAACGGCACTACAGAAGGCCCAATGGATGAGGGATTTCATTATTATCATCTTACGGTAGACGGTGGTACATTTAATGATCCGGGTGCAAAAAATTATTATGGATCAGTACGCTGGGAAAGTGGCATAGAAATACCCGCTCATGACCAGGATTTTTATGCGCTCAAAGATGTTCCTCATGGTAATGTGCAACAGGTATTGTTTCCATCTAAAAGTACAAATACTACACGACGTGCTTTTGTGTACACTCCGCCAGGTTATGAAAAAGATAAATCAAAAAAATATCCGGTATTATACCTGCAACACGGCTGGGGTGAAGATGAAACAGCCTGGAGCAACCAGGGGCATGCCAACCTGATCATGGATAACCTGATCGCCGAAGGCAAAATAAAACCTTTCATTATTGTAATGACTTACGGAATGACCAACGAAGTAAAATGGGGTCATATGAAGGAATTTAAGATTGATTCGTTTCAAAAGGTTTTTGTTGATGAATTAATTCCTTACGTAGATGATCACTTTCCCACTTTCGCTGATGCATCGCATCGTGCCATGGCTGGCCTTTCAATGGGAGGTATGGAAACACACGCCATTACTCTTAACAGGCCCGATGTCTTTGCATATTATGCATTACTAAGTGGTGGTATTTACAAGGCTGAAGAAATAAAAGATAAATCTAAATTAAAACTTATTTTCATTAGCTGCGGAAGCCGGGAAAGACCGGACGGTGTTAAAAGTGCTGTAGATACACTAAAGCAGGCAGGCTATAATGCGGTCTCTTACATTTCTGAAAACACGGCTCACGAATTTCTTACCTGGCGTCGAAGCCTGCATGAACTTGCACCACTATTGTTTAAGGACTAACGGCCGTTTTTAATTCATTTTAAAAAAGATCATGATAATGAAACATAAGTTGATTCGTAAAGATGGGAATTTCCCTTTCATACATGCGCTGTGGAATGCTAAACTTGGGCCTTATAGCGATGGTTATTTTGATCCTTATTATGATGGCTTATTGTATTTGTTTAGCCTGATGCATTTAAGTGGAAAACATCAACTTATTAAACCACAAACTCCCTAACAATTTTCAACCGATTCACACCCACAAAAGTAAGATATGAGCAACCAAACAACATTAAAGAAAAGAAGCGTCCTGCTTTTTGCACGGTATGCTGAAGATCTTATGAGGATAGATGTCTTCTAAGGGTTTTCTGAATGTTCTTTCCATAACTCACGTTTTTCTTTTTCACAATTACAACATCAGATGTTGTTATTTACCTCATAAAATTATAAAGCATTCTTTATAAAAGAAATTGATAAAAATCAATTATTGACATTTGATATGATTTGGTCTTTATTTTCTTTAAACGCAAGCTTTTCTCGCAGCAATGCCATGTCGTCACTGAGTTTTCTTTCTACAACCTTTGCATATACTGGAGTTGTGCTAATTTTTGTATGACCTAACATTTTACTTACTGACTCAATTGGCGCACCATTGCTTAGAGTGACTGTTGTTGCGAATGTATGCCTGGCTAAATGAAAAGTGAGATGTTTGGTTATACCGCACAAATCTCCAAGTTCTTTTAAGTAGCCGTTTAGCCGTTGATTGGACATTTTAGGAAGAAGACTTTCGTCGGCCTTGCATTTAATATCGTCCTTATACTTTTCGATTATCTGCAAAGCCTTTGGAAGTATCGGTACTTTTACCGAAACTCCGGTTTTTGCTCTTTGCGTTATAAGCCAAAGTGTGTTATCAATGCCCCGGATTATATTAGCCGGTTTCAGATCAACAGCATCTTTGTAAGCAAGGCCGGTGTAACAACTAAAAATAAGTAAGTCTTTAACTGAATGCAGCCTTTCAATAGTAAACTGTTTTGTTTCTATCCGTGCCAGTTCTCCATCTGTCAAACAGCCTCTTTCGAATTTTGTAAATTTAGGTCTGTAGGCTTTGAAAGGATCTTTTTCCATCCACTCATTCTTAAGTGCAACGTTGATCATTTTTCTAAAGCGCTCCATGTGTTTCATAACTCCATTGTTATGGAGTTTTTTTTGATGGTCTAAAGGCTTATATGTTTTCAAATAATATTCAAAATCTGTTACAAATTTGTAATTGATCTCTCTTAGCAAAATATCTGTTTTGTTATGTTTTTTCTTTAGAAATCTCTCCTGGTATTTCTGTGTTGTGTAGTAGTTTTTCATCGTTCCCCAGCTAAGAGATTCTTTCATGTCTATGTTATTATAGTTCATCAATTTTACAAGCGTGTATTCATCGTCTGGTACGCCATTGAAAGCTTTCTTAAAGTTTTCAGTTGTGATGTCCTTTTTATGGAAACACATTAACCTGTAGCATTCGACATAAGAGCTTCGTAGTTGTTCCAGATAGTTGTTCAACTTCTTGTAGTCCTCATTTGTTGGGTTTGCCATCCCCCTTTTTTCATTCCAATCTTTTGGATTCATCATCTGCTTTACAGACAACTCTATTCGCTTGCCGTTAATAGTTATGCGAGCATAAACGGGAAGCTTACTATCTTTCTCCTTTTCTATCCTTAAGTGGAAAAGCACGCTGAAAGAATTTGACGTTGTTCTCATTCTGTAATTTTTATTGTTTGTTATAGTTTGCTATATGTATAACCAAACTGTCTTTACTTCCCGATATCAAAACATGCTAAATGTGCCCAAAATACTGCCATTAACTTATTCGTTTTCATTTCGTTATAAAGGATTCGGTTACCCAAATTGAATTTTCTCCCAGGTAACCGAATAGGTAACGAGAAATTTGCTATTTTTTGCTATTAATTGGTGGGCTAAAAATGCAAAAAGCCCGTAAACACTGAGTTTTACGAGCTTTCGATTTTGAAAGAAATCATTTTGTCGGGGCGGCAAGATTCGAACTTGCGACCTCCACATCCCAAATGTGGCGCGATGACCGGGCTACGCTACGCCCCGATTGATTTTAAATTCCAAAATTTAGCGGAGAGGGTGGGAGTCGAACCCACGGTACAGTTTAACCCGTACGACGATTTAGCAAACCGTTCCTTTCGGCCACTCAGGCACCTCTCCGGCTTTGCCTTTTAATTAACGGGAAGCAAAAATAAGTTAAAGAGTTTAATACCCAAAACAATACTATTAATTAAAGGGAATAAATATTATGAGACATAGATAGAGTATCCTACATGGCAGCCAATTGTACTTTTTGCTGCAGTTCAATCACACTTTCTTTAAACAGTGTATCGGTATCCATAAGATCCTTTACAGTTTGGCAACTATGTATTACAGTAGTATGATCTCTGCCACCAAAATGTTCGCCAATTGTTTTGAGTGAATTTTTTGTAAATGCCTTGGCCAAAAACATTGATATCTGCCTGGCCTGAACTATTTCACGCTTACGTGTTTTTTGCAGCAGCTTATCATAAGGCACATCAAAATAATCACATACCATTTTTTGAATAGTATCTATAGTAATTTCTCTTGATGATGATTTGATGAAGTTTCGTAACACTTTTTTGGCTAAATCAATGTCAATTTCCCTCTTATTGAGCGAAGATTGTGCCAATAGTGATATTAATGCGCCTTCCAGTTCTCTGATATTATTTTGGATATTATAGGCAATATACTTTACCACTTCCTTCGGCATCTCCAACCCGTCATTTTTCATTTTTCTTTCCAGTATCTCAATTTTAGTATCATAATCCGGAACCTGAAGGTCAGCGCTCAATCCCCATCTAAAACGGCTTAATAATCTTTCCTGCACTCCTTCAAGATCTTTGGGCGGTTTATCTGAAGTTAATATTAATTGTTTCCCACTTTGGTGAAGATGATTAAAAATAGCAAAGAAAGCATCCTGCGATTTCTCTGCACGGTTAAAAAATTGAACATCATCAATTATTAATACATCTATCAACTGGTAAAAATGTATAAAATCATTGATAGCATTATTGCGACCATGATCTACAAATTGATTGATAAATTTTTCGGAGCTCACATATAATACTATCTTATTATTGTGAAGCCGTTTTACCTCATTGCCTATGGCTTGTGCAAGATGAGTTTTGCCTAAGCCAACACCTCCGTAAATAACCAAAGGATTAAAAGAAGTAGATCCCGGTTTTTCTGCAACTGTTTTACCAGCCCGGCGTGCTACGCGGTTGCAATCCCCTTCTACAAATACATCAAAAACATAAACAGGATTTAATTGTGCATCTATTTGCATTTTTTTAAGCCCGGGAATTACAAAAGGATTTTTAACGGGGTTATTTATCACTAATGGAAAGTCCATCTCGTTATTTGAATATGATTTAAAACCATGACCCGGTATGTCCGTCATAAGGGGCTTATTATTGCTGTTCCCACTATCAACCATTATCCTATATTCCAGCCTGGCATCTTTACCTAATTCTCTTTTTAAAGTTTTGGCCAGTAAGTTTACATAATGCTCTTCAATGTACTCATAAAAAAACTGACTTGGTACTTGTATGGTTAAAACTTTTTCATTCAGCACTACCGGCTTTATTGGTTCAAACCAGGTTTTATAATGCTGCCACTCTACGATATCTTTAATTATAGCAAGACAATTGTACCAAACATTTTCGCATGTCTTCTCCATTATACCTTAAGTCGTTTTTAAAAAATTATTTTTAGTTGTCAGGAGATTAAAAACATTTAAACAAAATTATTTTTTTGAATAAATATTTAAGCAAGACAGCGAATATCAAAATAATTTATTGAAAAAAAAATTTTTTATTCGCTTGTTTATTTGTCCACAATTACAGTATGTGTTTTAGCAAATTTTTATTTTAGAAATTATATTTTAATAGTTAAATTGTTTATATATGAAAGTATTTTTCCGTTATTTTATTTGACTTTTTTTACTCTATCTTTAAGCAGTTAAAATTTTTTTTATGAGCTATGAATTAACTGGTAAATTAATTGCAAAATATGATACGATACAACGTTCAGAAACTTTTAAAACAAGAGAATTTGTTATTGAAAAAATTGAGGATATTGGCGGGCGCACAATAACAAACTTTATCAAATTTCAATGCGTACAGGAGAAAACAAATATCATTGATCGTATAAATGTTGGGGACGAAGCAAAAGTATATTTTAATATAAAAGGAAGTAAATGGGAAAAGGAAGGCCGCACCAACTATATAACGAATCTTGATGCATGGAGGATTGAACAAATGTTGCAGGCAAATAAGAATACTGCTGCTGACGATGGACATTTGGAACCATTAGATACTTTCTCAGCCTCCTCTTCTGAGGCTGTGGATGATTTGCCATTTTAAAACCCCATCCCTAAAGGGGTTTAAAAAAACTGCTATATAATTAATCTTCAGGTAAGATTGGCTTAGCAGGTAATCTCATTATTAAATTTTGTAAAACTCTTTACAGTATAGGGATGCAGCAAAGAATTTCTCTTAAACTTCTCCCCTCGGAAGCCGGTGACGAGGCTATCGTAAAAAAAATTATCGCACAAACTTCCGGAAAAAATAAAGGCCAGATTAACGGCTATTACATTGTAAAAAAATCGATTGATGCAAGAGCTAAAACAATCTGGATAAATCTCACCGTTAATGTTTTTATTGATGAACCTTTTAAAAACAGATCTGTAGTAACTGTTAATTTTAAAGAAGTTACTTCTGCAAAAAAAAAGGTAATAATAATTGGTGCAGGCCCTGCTGGTTTGTTTGCCGCATTAACTTTAATTGAGCAAGGCATTAAGCCTATAATCTTAGAAAGAGGAAAAGATGTAAGAGCAAGGAGGAGAGATCTTGCCGTGTTAAATAAGGAAGGTATTATTAATCCCGAAAGCAATTATTGTTTTGGCGAAGGTGGTGCAGGTACATATAGTGACGGTAAATTATATACGAGGAGTTCCAAACGTGGCAACATTGATCGTATACTTCAGTTGTTTGTTTATTTTGGTGCAGAAGAAAAAATATTGTACGAAGCGCATCCGCATATTGGAACAAATAAGTTGCCACAAATTATAACTGCAGTGCGCCACCAAATAATACAATGTGGCGGTGATTTTCTCTTTGAGAAAAGGGTTAATGATTTTATTATTGAGAATGAAAAAATTAAAAGCATAAAAACCAGTGATGGAAATATTTATGAGGCTGATGCGGTTGTTTTAGCAACAGGCCATTCAGCAAGGGATATTTATAATTTGTTGTACGATAAAAAAATACTGATACATGCCAAGCCATTTGCGCTAGGAGTTCGTATTGAGCATCCTCAAAGTTTAATTGATAATATCCAATATGGAGGCCCCCTCCAAGCCTCCACCTCCGGGGGAGGCTTACCATCTGCTTATCATTTGCCGCCTGCTTCTTATAGTTTAGTGGATAATATAAATGGAAAGGGAGTGTTTTCTTTTTGTATGTGCC
>JBDSAQ010000423.1:0-14046 GCA_039922095.1 Ginsengibacter sp.
TTTTCGTTAGGGAGTAAATGCACTTTTACAAAAATTTCCCCCTGCTTTGTAGATTCAAATGCATTTTCAACCAGGTTTATTAATACCTGGCTAAGTCGTTTACTATCTCCTACTACCTGCAAAGGAACATCAGTATCAAGCTGGTAAATCAGGTCCACACTGGTTTCAGCAGCTTTTCCGGCAAACATTTCCAACACTTCTTCAATGCAATTACACAGATTAAATTTTTTCTGTTCAAGTTCCCCGTTATTAGATTCAACTTTAGAAAAATCTAACAAATCATTTATCAAAATATCATTTACTCTCGTTAATAAGCTTTTACTGCAACCTAAAATTGTTTCTATATACTCACGTTGTTCTTCATTTAAAGTGGTTTCGGCCAAAAGTGATGCCATGCCAATTACACCATTCATTGGCGTGCGAATTTCATGGCTCATTGAGGATAGCATCTTAGCCTTTGCATGTTCCATCTGTGCCATATCTTCCCTAGCCTTTGATTCTTTCTCCATTAAAGATTCCAATTGGATCTGAAGTTGATTTGTTGAAAGTACAAGTTCGTTACTCCGGGTACGTTCCTGATTAATGCTTGTACGAAAAAATCTGAAGCCAATAAAAATAATGCATATCAAAGCGGCTCCCAAAAACCATAAGTTAGATGAGGATAGTAAAACTAAAAATGCACTAACTAAAAAAATGATCATAAGAATCAATTAATGTTTCAAAAAAAAATATAGCAGTTAAATTTCTTTAGAGATATTTTGCCAATACATTTTAGGTATTTCATTTGCCGGTATTTGTTAATAAAGGCATTTCAATTTTGCGGCTTTCGGTTTTTATCCGGCCCCATTCTAAATTTATTCCTAACACAAAATATCTATTGTTACCTGCCGGATTAAATATATAAACCGGAAACGTCCATTTATTAATTGAGAAGCCTGTCATTATCCCAAACTCCCAACTATTTGTTGCCTTGTAAAGATGTGTTAGCTGTAATGCAAGCCCTGTATATATATGGTCTGTTACCTGGTATCCGATTTCTGACCAGTTATAAAAGAAATCAGCTTCCCTGCCTTCAAAAGAAAGGGCGTATTGAGATTCTGCAGAAAAAAATATTTTTTTATAATCTAATTCTGTATTCAAACCAAATGAACCGCCATTATATCTTCCGGCCATTAAACCTGCAATAGGAGTAATTGCATAAGACAAACTATTTTCTTTTGAAAAAGTTTTGCCGGCATTGAATGAAACTGTTTCCAATTCATCATAATTATACCTTATCTCAGCATACCATTTTTTATTATTTTGAAAATACACTTTAGGAACAATAGTTGAAACTCTATTATGCCCGGCATAGTAGTATTGCTCAACACCGCCATGGGTTTGTGAAATTGCTATATTGTATAACATTAGTAAGAGTATTATAAAGATGCTGCTACGCATTTTTAGTTATTATCACTTCAGCCGTTGCTAACTTATTGATTGTAGAAATTTCTTTAAGATGAGGATTCCAGAAAAAAACAAGTTTTTCTATCGGCTGCCATAGAATTACCCAGCTAAAAATATCTATCCCATTCATAAGAGCAGAATGGATACCCTGCTCATTGCTCAAAAAAATCGGCACCACTCCATGAAATAACATTACTATCCCGAGGCAACCGAAAAGCACTTTATAGCTGCGGCGCTTAAATTTTTCAAAGGCGGCTACTTTGATTGCTTTTTTTGTAGCAAAATGCCTTTTAATGGCATAGATGAACGGATCTGCATAGCTTTTATCGCTTTCTGTTTTACAGGTCAGCCTGTAGTTAAAAACTGAATTCCTTTTAGCCGATTCAATTGATGTCATGATGTACTGCTCAAACTGGTGACTTAGCTGTCTTTTATAAATCGGCGCCGGATCATGCGGATTAAATTGTTCATGAATAGTGAGGTGATTTACCGTAAGGAAAATATTTATCTTATCTGTTAAGCCGGTATCAACAGCAATTTTTTTTTGAAATGAAATTGATTTCAGTAAGGTGGCTAAGAAGCTACGATGCGGGTAAATTGCGAGGGACATGGCTTTTCAGGATTCTTTAATGATATTATCACAGCCGTATATGAAAGAAAAAATTTTGAAGAAGATATAATCTTTTCATAGTAGGGATATGGATGTAAGAATAACTACGGTATAAATCTTTACAGATTTTTACAATATAAAATTCAATTTTATTTTAAAGTGTCTCTGTAGCTAACAGCTTAACTTTTTGTAAAATATTTTCTACGGGATATAAACGTAAAAAAAAGAAAAATAGTATTTTGCGTGTGCAGCCGGGTGAATAGGATGAAGGATTTTGTTAAGAGCAGTTACACAAAGAATTATTTTTCAATAAGGCTTTCATCAATTAAATACGCTTCTATTTCACTTACAGATGTGCTGCCTTTTTGCTCATCTATTGCCAGGCCAATTATGGCAGCTTCCGTTGCAGGAAATGTAATTATACGCTTATGGCCAATCGTAGTACCTTCTATCTTTCTTAATATTTCATGCTTTTTATTCATTAAAAGAAGATAGAATTTTTTACAATACTGCCCTCCCGATAAATTTTCTTTTAACACAATACAGTTAATTGTATGTGGTTTCTCAAATTCCAAACCAACAGAATTCAGATGGGGTAAATAGACGGTTTCATAAGATTTATTGTCACCATCATTTAATGCCGGCGCAGGTCTTGTTCCGTTGTGCGGTACAAAATAAGCGCTGGCACTTTTAGCAAGATTTGTTGTAAAATTATTATCTTTTAATCTTTTAAAACCATTCAATGCTGCTGAATCATTTGTAGCAATAAGGCCTCTTCTATCGGGAGGCACATTCAATAATAAATTAGCGCCACGGCCAACAGACTTTAAATACAGATCAAATAATTGCTCTGAAGTTTTTACTTTTCCATCTTCTTCTTTATGATAAAACCAACCCGGCCGAATACTCACATCACATTCTGCCGGTATCCATGCCTGGCCATTTATATTTCCACTGTTTAAGGTATCAGTTGGTGGAGCACCAATGCCTCTTGCAAAACCTGCAGTATCCAAAGTGTTCCAGTTTGTTTTGCCGGCAATTCCCTTTTCATTACCTGCCCAGCGTATGTTTGGGCCAATATCGCTAAATACAACTGTATTAGGGGATAGTGTACGAATTGTTCGTTCAAATTTTTGCCAGTCATACACCTGCTTTTTACCATTAGGGCCTTCTCCATTTGCACCATCCCACCAAAACTCCCATATTGGCCCATACTCAGCAAATATCTCTTTCATCATATTTACAAACACCTCATTGTATTCCGGCGTTCCATATTTGGGATGATTGCGATCCCAGGGAGAAAGATATACGCCGAACTTTAAACCATATTTTTTACATGCCGCTGAAAGTTCTTTCAGCACATCTCCTTTACCATTTCTCCACACACTTTCTCTAACAGTATGCGTTGAGAATTTACTTGGCCATAAACAAAATCCATCATGATGTTTTGCGGTAATAATAATTCCTTTTGCGCCTGCAGCTATAGCAACTTTGCACCATTGCTCACAATCAAAATCAGTTGGATTAAAAACATTCTCAGGTTCATCACCAAGTCCCCATTCTTTATCAGTAAAAGTGTTTGGTCCAAAATGAGTGAAAAGATAAAACTCCATATCATGCCACTTCAATTGTTGCGGTGCAGGTGCAGGTATATTTTTATGAAGCTGGGATAGAACAGTATTTGTACAAACAAAAGAAATCAATAAGATAAAAAATCTCTTCATACATTAATCAGAAGATGTAGGGGATAAGGATATGTTTCCATCCATGTAATAGCTATAAGAAGCAAACTTTATAACGAAGTGGAGGTTACCGGATTCGAACCGGTGACCCTTTGCATGCCATGCAAATACTCTACCAACTGAGCTAAACCCCCTTTTATTTTTTCTTTGCATCCTACTCTCCCCAAATCTCATCCTTACCTTCAAGCCACAATTTTACCTGGGCATTGGTAATAGATTTTGGTCTTTCGAGCGGAAAGCCTAAAGCCCTGTCCCAGCAAAGGCTTGCCAATACTCCTAATGATCGTGATACACCGAATAATACAGTATAAAATTCACATTCATCCATTCCATAATGTACAAGCAATGCTCCGCTATGTGCATCAACATTTGGCCATGGATTTTTTACTTTTCCGAGTGCCTGTAAAACAGGTGGTACAGTTTCATAAATATTCCATACGGTTTTTACCAAAGGATCATCCGGCATATGTTTTTTACCAAATTCCATTTGAGCAGTAAACCTTGGATCAGTTTTCCGAAGTACTGCATGACCATAGCCGGGAACTACTTTTCCTTCATTGAGTGTTTTTTTAACGTATTCAGTAATCTGATCTTTATTGGGAGCTTCAGTATTTAATTGTTCTCTCATTTCATAAATCCATTTTATAACTTCCTGGTTAGCTAAACCATGCAATGGGCCAGCAAGCCCGTTCATACCTGCAGCCAGGCATAAATAAGGATCGCTTAATGCAGAACCTACTAAATGAGTTGTGTGAGCTGATACATTGCCTCCTTCGTGATCAGCATGGATGGTCATATACAAACGCATGAGTTCTTTAAATTCTTCACCCTCGTAGCCCATCATATGAGCAAAATTCCCTGACCAGTCAAGCAGACCATCAGGTTGAATATGTTCCCCGTCTTTATACTTACGTCTGTAGATATATGCAGCAACCCGGGGCAACCGGGCAATAAGATCCATTGAATCATCAAATACAGATTCCCAGTAATCTTTTTTGTTCATGCCTGCAGCATACTTTTTTGAAAACTGGCTTTCGGTTTGAAGTGCCATAATTGCTACTACAAACTGCGTCATGGGATGAGCGCTTTTAGGCAAAGCGTCAATAGTGGCAAATACATGATGGGGTACATGACTTCGCCTTTGCAATACGCTCGTAAGGTGACTAACGTCTTTTTCTGAAGGCAGGTCACCAACAAGCATTAAATAGAACAATCCCTCGGGTAATGGTTCTGTTCCACCCGGGGCTTTAGGTAATTTTTGCTGCAATTCAGGGATAGTGTATCCTCTGAATCTAATGCCTTCCTGTGCATCAAGTAAAGAAGTTTCTGTTACCAAGCCTGTAATGCCACGCATACCCTGGTACACTTGTGATAAAGTAACCTCGCCAATTTTTTTATTGCCGTGTACTTTCAAAATTTCTTTGATCTCTGCGGCCATTAGATCTGCTTTAGCCCTGAACCTTTCCTTTATAACACCCATAAAAAAAGTTTAATTACCTGATTGTGCGTAAAGTTAGGATTTGAATTTGAAAATGAAATTTGTAATCCGGGAAATTATACAATGATATTTTAAGAAAAACAGTTGGTTGCAAACTGACTATTTTGGCGCTTTAAAGTATAAATATATAACCAATGCTCCAAAGAAAAGATTGGGTGTCCAGGCGGCCCATAAAGGATCAAAAGTTCCTTTCACTGAAAATACAGTAGCAAACCTGCCAAATAAAATATACAGCACGCTGATAAGGAACCCAATTGCAAGATGAAAGCCTGTGCCTCCGCGTATTTTTCTGGATGCTATAATTACGCCTATAAAAGTTAATATTAATACTGATAAGGGTACTGAATCTCTTGTATATCTTTCTACCAATAAAGTATTTACATCTTCTGCCCCACGTATACGTTCCAGTTCTATAAATTCATTTAGATCCTGTGTAGGCATTTTGTCTTTCATGTAATCATCACGCTGGAAATCACGGGGCTTAAAATTGAAATTCATTCTTATAGAATCAGTTTGTACTATCTTTTCCTCAAGCCCATTAATATTTCGTTCCATAACCCTGCTTAGTTTCCATTTACGTTTTGCCTGATCCCATGTTATCGTTTCTGCACGAAGGTTGTAAACAAGTTGGGAGTTTTTAAACCGTTGTATAAAAAAATTGTTACCTGTATGAGAGGTGGTATCATAATAACGAATACCCGCATATGAAAAAGAATCCAGCCTGAAATAATAATTGCTTAAAGTTGCATAATTCTTTAAATCAGTATTATTAAACTTAATATATTTTGCATCGAAAGCTGCCCATTTTGCATTTGCTTTTGGCACCAAAGACTGGTTAGCCCACCACAGCAACCCACCCAAAAATAAGCTGCCTATTAAATAAGGTCTTAAAAATCTGCGATAGCTTATTCCACTGCTTAGGATGGCAATTACTTCTGACCGGTTAGCCATTATAGAGGTAAAAAAAATAACTGCAATAAAAACAAATAAAGGAAAAAGCATTGCATCCATGCGGGGAATAAAGCCCAGATAATATTGGTTTACAATTGCTGAAAAAGAAAGTTTGGTTTTTGCAAAATCATCTGCCTTTTCACTAAGATCAATTACCAGTACCATTACTGTTAAAAGCACAATACAAAAGAAGAATGTTAGCAGATATTTTTTGAGAATATACCAATCAAGTATTTTCATGATAGGCTTTTAGCCATGAACATTTTGGTATGAGCTTTTTGTCCAATTATCAAAAGTAATTTAAAATCTGACCTCATCCCAACCCTTCTCCAAAGTAGAAGGGCAAGAATATCAGAAGAGCAAGAATAGAATTCTATTTTTAGGATTCTTTTAACTGTGTAAAACCAGTTTTAATGCAATCACTTTTTTTTCTTCACCAATGAATAAGAATCCAAAATAAATTTTTTTAATTGCAGACCAGTTAATGTACCATCTGCAAAAATAGTATTCCAATGTTTTTTATTCATGTGATAGCCAGGCTGTATACAACTATACTGTTCTCTTAGCTCTATTGCATATTCAGGATCGCACTTTACATTAAAACGTAAGCCATCTGCATCTAACGGGAGCAAGAGAAAGGCTTTATTGTTTATTTTAAAAACAATTACATTATCTCCAAAAGGAAAAGTTTCCTCTGCTTCAGGCAACGATAATGCGTATAACCGTATATCTTCAATATTCATAACTTAGGCTTGCATGATGTGATAAAACTACTTTCTTTATATTGTTATTTATACCTTCTTTCTTTTGCAGAGTTATAACTTATTGTAAAGTTGAGAGACATTGTTGCAAACTATATTTCCAGTTAGGAATTGATATGCCAAACAGCTTGCGAATTTTTTCAGTATCAAGAGCTGAGAATTTAGGCCTTGCGGCCCTGGTTTTATATTCAGATGAAGGAACAGGATTTACAATACAATTGCTTTTAATAATATCTTTTATTGCTAAGGCAAATTCATACCAGTTAGTAATTCCTTCACTGCAATAATTTACAATGCCGGGTATCCAGTTAGTTTTTGAGTGATCAATTATTTTCATAATTACTTTTGCTATATCCGCTGCATAAGTAGGGCTGCCGAACTGATCATTTACAACATTGATGCTTTCCTTCTCTTTCAACAGGCGAACCATCGTTTTCACAAAATTGCTACCGAAAGATGAGTATACCCATGAGGTACGTATTATTAAAACAGAAGTGTTATTATTAAATGCAAGCTCCTCTCCTTTTAATTTGGAAGCACCATAAATATTAATGGGTGCAATTGCATCATCTTCTTTATAAGGCCTGGAGGAATTACCGCTAAAAACATAATCAGTTGAGATATGAATAAGATCTGTTTGATGATGTTGACAAATTTTTGCCAGGTTTGCTACTGCGCCTGCATTGATGAGATACGCCCTTTCGGTTTCACTTTCAGCCTTATCAACTGCAGTGTATGCTGCACAATTTATGCAGTAGTCTACCTGTTGCGCTTCAAAATATTTTTGTACCATTTCAAAATTATCAATGGGTAAATTTTCTTTGGAAGTAAATAAAAATTGATAAGACGGATAATAAGTGGCTAATTTTTGCAATTCCATCCCTAACTGCCCGTTAGCGCCGGTTACTAAAATTGTGGGGGCAGATGAAAAAGAATTGTCTATCATAATATAAACTAATGCTCAAAAAATAAAATGATGTTGATCTTCATCAAAAGGAAGATAAACGCTGTCCTTATCAGAAATGATGGTCATTTCTTTTGGGATTTTCCAGTCAATATTTAATTCCTTATCCTGATAAGAAATCCCTCTCTCATATTCTTTATAATAAAACTCATCACACTTGTAAAAAACCTCAGCAGTATCACTGGTAACAGAATACCCATGGGCAAATCCTTTGGGAACTAATAATTGCTTTTTATTCGCTGCTGATAATTCAATAGCATATGCCTTGCCGTAAGTGGGGGAACCATAGCGGATATCAACCACAACATCCAGGATACTACCAGTTAAAACTCTTATTAATTTGGTTTGTGCATAAGGATTCATTTGATAATGAAGCCCTCTTATTACTCCAAATACTGAACTGGCCTGGTTATCCTGAATAAAGAATATTTCAATACCCTCAACTGAAAATACTTTTTTGTTATAGCTCTCAAAAAAATATCCCCGGCTATCTTCAAAAACATTTGGTTCAAAAACAATCAATCCGGGAAATTCAGTTTTTACAAAAGGCATTATAATCGTTGATTTAAGTTGTAAGATATACGATGTAACAAGGCGAATTTAGTTACAATAAAATTTAAAACTCCATAAACTCTGCTAGTGATTATACCACTATAATTCTTTATATCTGCAACAATTAAATTTTACTTACAAACATTTTAGGAAGTTTAAACAGATCTTCTTTTGGCAACTCTTTAAAATAATCATAAGTAAATTTCAAACCTTCTTCCCTGGAAACTTTGGGCTTCCATCCTAAAAGTTGTATAGCTTTTGTAATGTCAGGCTGCCTTTGCTTGGGATCATCCTGTGGCAAAGGTTTATAAACAATTTTTTGTTTTGTTCCTGTAAGCTTTATAATCTCTTCAGCAAATTCTTTTAAAGTAATAGCATCCGGATTTCCAATATTTATCGGCATAGGATAATCACTCATTAATAAACGGTAAACCCCTTCTATCAAATCATCTATATAACAAAAACTCCTGGTTTGGCTTCCATCACCAAAAACGGTAAGATCTTCTTCTCTTAACGACTGGCCAATAAAAGCTGGTAAAGCCCTGCCATCATTCAAGCGCATTCTTGGCCCATAGGTGTTAAAAATTCTAACAATCCTTGTTTCTAAATTATGGAAAGTATGATAAGCCATTGTAATCGCTTCCTGAAAGCGTTTGGCTTCATCATATACCCCACGGGGACCTACGGGATTCACATTACCCCAATAATCTTCATGTTGCGGATGCACTAAGGGATCGCCATAAACTTCACTTGTGGATGCCACCAGTATTCTTGCTTTTTTTGCAAGGGCAAGACCTAAACAGTTATGTGTACCAAGTGAGCCAACTTTTAAAGTTTGAATAGGAATTTTTAAATAATCAATAGGACTTGCAGGTGATGCAAAATGTAAAATATAATGTAATGGTCCGGGCACATGAATAAATTTCGAAACATCCAGGTTATAAAATTCAAATTGCTCCAGTTTAAAAAGATGTTGAATGTTTTTAAAATCCCCTGTAATAAGATTATCCATGCCGATTACATGAAAGCCTTCCTTTATAAATCTGTCGCAAAGATGAGAACCTAAAAAACCTGCGGCCCCTGTTATAAGTACTCTTTTTTGCACGATGGTGTAATGTTAATTTATTATTTTTCTTCCTACGCTTTCATAATGAAAACCTGATTCTTCCATTTGACCAAGATCAAACAAATTTCTTCCATCAAAAATCACTTTATTTTTCAGCATAGCTGCCATTTTTTCGAGATCCGGAGTTCTAAACTCACTCCACTCAGTTGCGATTATCAGCGCTTCGGCATCTTGTAAAGCCTCATACTGATTTTTTGCATAGATAATTTTATCACCAATTTCCTTTTGCGTATTAGACATCGCTTCGGGATCGTAAGCAGATATTGTAGCTCCTGCATCGGTTAATGCATTGATAATACTGAGAGCCGGGGCTTCTCTTATATCATCAGTATTAGGTTTAAAAGATAGCCCCCACAACGCAAATCTTTTACCTTTAAGATCATTTTTAAACCATGCAGTTATTTTTGAAATCAAATGCAGTTTTTGTTTCTGGTTAACCTGCATTACCGCTTCAACTATTTTAAAAACATAATCAGCCTCACGTGAGGATCTTGATAATGCCTGTACATCTTTAGGAAAACAACTTCCTCCATATCCAATACCAGGGAAAAGAAATCTTCTCCCAATTCTATCATCACTACCGATGCCCCGGCGTACCATATCTACATCAGCGCCTACTTTTTCGCAAAGTTGTGCAATCTCATTCATGAATGAAATTTTAACTGCCAAAAAAGAGTTAGCCGCATATTTGGTAAGTTCTGCAGATTTTTCATCCATATAGATAATAGGATTTCCCTGGCGTACAAAAGGAGCATATAATTCGCCCAATAACTTTTGCGCTTTTTCTGATGAAGTACCTATGATTACCCGGTCAGGTTTCATAAAATCATCCACTGCTACGCCTTCCCTTAAAAATTCTGGATTACTCACAATATCAAAAGATCCCTCCAAACCTTCCTCCCCGGGGAAAGCTTTTAAAGCACTTTCCAAAATGGCTTTTTTTACTTTCTCTGCTGTGCCAACAGGAACTGTGCTTTTATCAATAATAACTTTATAGTCATCTTTTTTAAGCATGCTCCCAAGATCTTTAGCTACGCCTAAAATAAACTTTAAGTCTGCGTTTCCGTCACCATCGGGTGGGGTTGGCAAAGCAAGAAAAATAATTTTTGCATCTGCTATGCCCATTTCTAAAGATGTTGTAAAATGAAGTCTGCCTTCTTTACAATTCCTCGAAAAAATCTTTTCAAGGCCGGGCTCGTAAATAGTTATCTGGCCCGAAGATAATTTTTCTACTTTGCCTTGATCATTATCCACACAGGTAACATCGTTACCGGTTTCTGCAAAACAGGTTCCTGTAACAAGGCCTACATAACCAGTTCCTACAACTGTAATCTTCATGGTTTAATTTGTTATAAAGTCCAAAACACTGTTTGTTATATATAATTGCTGATCTTCTTCTAATTCAGTATGCATGGGTAATGAAAGTACTCTTTGAGATAACCAATCGGTATTTTCAAGTTGATGTTTATTGCTTTCAATGTGCGAAAACATTTTTTGGCGATGAGCCGGTACGGGATAATATATTGCTGAAGGGATATTTTTTTGTGCAAGATATTTATGTAATTCATCTCTGTTAATCCCGTTTAATAAAATTGTGTACTGATGAAATACGTGTTTACAGTATGCAGCCCTGAAAGGTATTGTGATGGCAGGGTTGCCTGCAAAAGCATTATCATAAAAGTCAGCAGCTTTTCTTCTTGCATCAATAAATTTATCAAGCAATGGAAGCTTAATATTAAGCACTGCCGCCTGCATAGCATCTAACCTTGAATTACAACCAACTATCTCGTGATAATATTGTTTTGCCTGGCCATGATTTGCTATCATCTTTAACTTTAATGCCAGGGCATCATCATCAGTAAACATTGCACCGCCATCACCATAGCAACCTAAATTCTTGCTGGGGAAAAAAGATGTACAGCCAACAGTACCAAGCGTGCCGGTTTTTTTTATTGTTCCATCACTAAAAATGTAATCTCCGCCAATAGCCTGGGCATTATCTTCAATTACAAATAAATTAAACTCTTCTGCAATAGCCATAATTTCTTCCATGGGTGCGGAATGCCCATATAAATGAACAGGCACAATAGCTTTTGTTTTTGGGGTAATAGCCTTTCTTATGGCCTCGCTATCCATGCAAAAAGTTGAGGAATCTACATCAACAAAAACCGGGTTTAACTGCAATAAAGCAATTACTTCTGCGGTGGCAATAAAAGTGAAAGATGGGGTGATAACTTCATCTCCGGGCTTAAGGCCAAGAGCCATCATAGCAATTTGTAAAGCATCTGTTCCATTGGCACAGGGAATTACATGTTTAATGCCCAGGTATTTAGAAAGATTCGTGGCAAAATCATTTACATGTGGCCCTCCAATAAAAGTACAGGTATCTAACACTTTTGAAAATGCAGCATCTACTTCCGGTTTTAGCTTAAGATATTGCCCCTTTAGATCCACCATTTGTATAGCCCTCATAAGCCTTTTTTAAAAGGTGGCAAAGATAGTAATTGAAGAAAGAAATATAAATTCAAAATTATAAAGCAGTAATTACGTGCAACATTTTAGATTTGTTGTATAAACCGTACGTGTTGAGTTTATTATTTTATAGATTTTTTTTACTGTTGTACTATACTGGTATACGCATACTTGCAGTTTGGAATTTTAAAGCAAAACTCTGGGTACAGGGAAGAAAAACTTTTCCGGCAATTGATTATTCCAAAACAAATAATAAGGTGGTTTGGATGCATTGTGCAAGCCTTGGTGAGTTTGAACAGGGGCGGCCCCTGGTTGAAACAATTAAATTGAATTATCCCGCCTCTATAATTATTATTAGTTTTTTTTCGCCCTCAGGGTATGAAATAACTAAAAAGTTTAAAGAAGCAGATCACATCTTTTACTTGCCCGAAGATTCTGCAGCGAATGCCAAAAGATTAATCCATCAGATTAATCCCTCTCTTGTTCTTTGGGTAAAATATGAATACTGGTTTTACTATTTAAGGGAGTTAAAGAAAAATAATATACCCACATTATTAATATCAGGGGTATATCGGCCTAACATGCCTTTTTTTAAATGGTATGGAGTGCTTTGGAAAAAAATGCTTCAGTCTTTTACACATTTCTTTGTTCAAAATCTGCAATCGAAAACCACACTTGCAAAAGTTGTACAGGCAGATAAAATAACACATGCCGGTGATACAAGGTTCGACCGTGTGATAAGTATAGCTGAAAAATTTGATGATATCCCGGGCATAAAAAAATTTTGTAATAATCAATGTGTAGTAGTTGCAGGCAGCACATGGGAAGATGATGAAGCAGAATGGATACACTATGTAAAGATTCACCCTGAAATTAAATTTATAATTGCCCCCCATGAAATTGATAAAGAAAACCTTGCTGATGTAAAGAAAAAATTTCCAACATCAATATTTTATTCTGAATGGATAGCAGCCAGCAGTCAGCAGTCAGCAGTCAGCAATGAGCAATCAGTAGTCAGAAGTCAGAGGTCAGTAATCAGAGAACAACAATCAACGGGCAACGATCAACGATCAACGATCAACTGCCTTATCATTGATAACATAGGCATGCTATCGCGTTTATATAAATATGCAACCGTATGCTATGTTGGAGGCGGATTTAGATCTGATGGCCTGCATAATATTTTAGAAGCGGCTGTTTATGGAAAGCCTGTAATTTTCGGTCCTGAGTTTGAGAAAAATTTTGAAGCTATCGAAATGATGGAGCATGGAGGCGCCATCTGTATCAATAATGCAGTTGAGCTTGAGAAGATTTTAAATCAATTATTAAATAATGAAAAGTATTTAAACGAAACCGGAAAGGCAGCCGGAAATTATGTGTACAATAATGCCGGAGCCACAAAAAAAATTATGGAGTTCATTAAGAAAAACGCCTTCTTACCAGTTGATCAAAATCTTTTACAAAAGGATCAGAATCCTTCCAGCCTATCTTAACCTTTAGTTCCCGCCTGATCCAGTATTCTGCTTCAGCAAGAATAGAAAAATTATTAATTGTTTTAATACTCCGCTCATACATTGCTTCATCTCCACGAAATAACTCATTTATAAATACATACCTGTCATTAACTCCTATTCCTTTTTTCAGATCTTTTATTGGCCCTTCATTGAGCTTTTCTGCAAGTTCTGTTTTATTATACTTTAATTTATCATTAATTGATTCCGGCAATTTTCCGGTGGTTTCATTAATATCTTTAGAGGTAGAAAATACAGGAGTCTGGTGAGTAAGCGTAGGCACATCTTCAACAGGATCAAATAATAAAAACGGCTTTGCGTTCATGCTCATTTTATTTTTAGCTTCTGCATTTCTTTTAATTTCTTCAAGTTCTTCCTCAATCTCTTTTTCATCTACATGTAATACTTCAATA
>JBDSAQ010000424.1:0-8951 GCA_039922095.1 Ginsengibacter sp.
ATTATACTGGAGATCATTCAATATAAATCAATACACCAAAATTTAAATAAATGGGTTGAACAAAAACCTGTTGCAGTAAGGTGGGCTATTTATGCAATATTCATTACAATTATTTTAAACTTTGGTGTATTCAGCAGCCAGGGATTTATATACTTTCAATTTTGATATCATGAAAAAGATTTTTTTAAAAATACTTATCCTGGTCATTTTGGTTGGTGTTATAAATGGGTTGCTGAGAAATTTTTATTATAACCGAATAATTCCGTATTACTGGGGCGATGAGATGATAGCTCAAAAGAGAAATTACTTACACGAGATCAAAGACTCTGTAAACCTTCTTATGATCGGATCCAGTAAAATATTAAGCCAGGTAAAACCGAAATTATTTGATAGTGTGCTAAACATACAAGCACAAAATATCCACTCGTTTAACTTTGGTGTTACAGGCATGTTTCCACCAGAATCATTTTATCTGTTAGATCATTTATTAAACACTGATTCACTTAAGCCTGAATATATTTTATTTGAACTTACATGGCCCAAAATAATAGATTTACCTAACCTCCATACCCGGAGAAGTTATTACTGGTTGAATTTAAATTATACTATTTTTTCAGGAAAAGTAATTTTAGAATCCCGTAACTCCATGGGAGTAAAATTGTGGAATACAACTACAAAAGCTATTAACTTAATTGAAAAAGAGTATAACATTAATTTATTTGAAGAGTATTTTAAATACAAATCCGGAGAACGTGATGGCACGAGGATGAACGAAGATAGTTTGAGGAAACAATATGGTTTCAGACCTTTAAAATTTCCCAGGCGTCCGTTCGGCAAGCCTGAGCTCAAAATACTTGAAGAAACAAAAACCGGAAGTATTAATGCCTTTACAAAAAATGCCGGAGGTGCTAAGCAGAAATATAGCAGGGTATATTTAAAAACACTCAATCAGCTTATTACCCTTGCTGAAGAAAGAAAAATACACCTGATTTTTATTTTACCGTCTTTATGGAAAAATTATCAATATGATGAGATGGTTCCTTTATTTCAGCAAATAGATTATAAGCATAAAATAATTCTTGGGGATTATTTAAAATATCCTGAATTTTTTTCAATAAAAAACCTATCCAACTCAAGTCATTTGAGCCCGATTGGGGCTGAATTATATACAAAAGAACTGGCTGCCCGATTTCTGGAACTTAAAAAAATATTGAGCCCTTTTGATAAATGAAACCACATGTGAAAGTTCATGAAATAGCAAACCACTTCTGAGGCTGCATCAAAGAGACATTCCTACAAGTCATCTCTCTCAAACTTTTTCAAAGCAAAAAAATAATACCCGGCTATATATAAGATACTTGCTATTACCAATACATACATTGCAGGTGCATCTTTATAAATTATCTTATTACCAAATGGTATGGGCAGCATTACATCTGTAACCTGCAGGGGTAAAAAATATCCTATTGGTGCTAACTCCAGTTTAAAATTTACGAGGGCAGTTATGATCCATTCGAAAATTAATCCAAATAAAAAAAACACGGCTATGGCTGCGCCGCTTCTTCTGAATAAAATTGCGAGGAACATAGCAAAGGTTATGTAAGCAGTAGTTTGTATAAAAATGTAACCAACGTTTTGAATTCCGTCCATACTAAAAACAGAGCCTGTAGTTAAAAAGCCAAATAACAAGGCCACAAGAAAATTGAAAAAAGTGGCAAGAGCAGAAAAAATAATGGCAACTATTACTTTAACACTTATGAATTGAGAGCGTGTCCACCCATCAATAATATTCTGGCGATGGGTTTTAAAATTAAATTCATTGGTAAGCAGCATTATAAATAATATTCCGGGAAAATACAAAAGCCAGCTACTCATCCAACCTACGGTTTGCCAAACTTTTGGAAAGCCATAAGGAGTACCCAGTAACATTGAGCTCCCCGGCAGTGAAGTAATGGCAAGCTCATTAATATAAAAGCCTGTATAATTAACGCCTAATATTGAAACAAAATAAAGAATAGTGAATATCCAGAAAGTTTTATAATTTTTTACTTTGAGCCATTCGATCTTTAAAAGACTTATCATATTTATTTATTAGTAAGTTCAAAAAATTTGGCTTCAAGGCTTTTCTTTTTTAACTGGAGATGGTTTAACACTATCCCATTATTAAAACAATAGCTGTTAATTTCTTCCAGCCTGGCTTTACCCGCAGGATAAAAAAGTTGCAACAATTTACCATTCTCTTTTACTGGTTTATATAGTTCCATTTGTTTGATTACTTCGTGCAATTTATTTGAGTCTTCTGCACCAATTTCAACAACATCTTCACTAACCAGTATTTCATTTACATCACCAGTAGTTAGTAATTCTCCTTTTTTTAAAATGGCAACATGTGTGCAAACCTTTTCAACTTCATCTAAAAGATGGCTTGCCATAATAATAGTTTTGCCCTCCTGGTTTAATTTTTTTATTAATTCCCTTATTTCTGCAATGCCAACAGGATCAAGTCCATTGGTGGGCTCATCAAAAACCAACACTTCGGGATTTCCTAAAAGGCACGCAGCTATTGCCAGCCTTTGTTTCATGCCTAATGAATAAGTGCTGAATTTTGAGTCTTGTCGCTGGGTAAGGTCTACGAGTTTTAATACTTTGGGAATATCTTCGTTGCCACGTTGCTTAATGGCAGCGGAGATAACGAGATTTTTTTTGCCTGATAGATAGTGATAAAAGTTAGGTGTTTCCAGCAAGGTTCCGATTTGCCGGCGATGTTGCTCTGTGGGCACTTCACCAAATAAATGGAAGGTTCCACCGGAGGCTTTAAGAATATCCATAATGGTTCCCAGTAAAGTTGTTTTACCGCTTCCGTTGGGGCCTAATATTCCAAACACCGATCCTTTAGGCACAGTAAAGCTTACGTTCTTTAATGCCTGTATTGAACCATATTTTTTGGAAAGATTTTCTACGCTTAATATTTGCATAGTTAAGTTGAAAGTTTTAAGTTGTAAGTTGTAAGATACGGGAGTTAATGATAATTACTACCCGGATTTCTTTCGCCATTCACTACCATTTACAATCCATACTCACTAACCAAATAAACGAGTGCAGCCATAACTCCCGCTGCCAGGTGCAATTCCCGCCTGCTTACATTTTCAAAAACATCAGTTACCGCATGATGAATATCAAAGTATCGCTGGCTATCCGGATTTAATCCTGCAAGAGGAGTTCCGATTTCCTTTAATGGCTCTACATCAGAACCGCTGTGGCCGGCACCGATTTCAAATACCCCATAAGGATGAAAAAGATCTTTCCATTGGAGTATTTTATTTATTTTTTCGTCATTCATCTCCAGTCCAAAACCACGGGGTGTAAAACCTCCGGCATCACTTTCTATTGCAAAAATGTGCTGCTCATTATTAGCTTTTGCAACATTAAGATATTTTACTGCACCTCTTCCACCGTTTTCTTCATTAGCAAATAGAACTGCTCTTACTGTTCTTTTCAATGGTATACCTGATGATGTGATAGCTCTGAGAACTTCCATACTTTGCACTACTCCTGCACCATCATCATGAGCCCCTTCAGCAAGATCCCAGCTATCTAAATGGCCGCCAACTGTAATAATTTCTTCCGGAAATTGTATGCCTCTTTTCTCACCAATAACATTATAGCCCGGCGTATCCGGCAACATTTTAGAGGTGGTTCTGAAATAAGCTAAAACCTTACTTCCGTTTCTTAGCAGCTTACTAATGTAATCAGCATCGTTAGTGCTTATAGCCACTGCAGGTATTTTAGGGAATGAATCATTATAAACTGTTACACCTGTATGCGGAAAATTATCAGGATTACTTGCCAGTGATCTTACTATAGCTCCTGTTGCACCATATTTTGCCGCTAAGGCGGGGCCATAAACCCTGGACACACCGCTCTCGGCATATGCATTAAAAGTTCTGATGAAGGCAGGGTTCATAGGAAAATTAAAGAAAACAATTTTTCCTTTTATAGTTTTTACCCCTACACTATCTAATTGTTTAATGCTGTTTATTTCAATTACAGATGCAGTAATCCCTTTTCCCCCGGTACCAATTGAATTTCCCAGGGCACATAATTTAAGCTCATATTTTTTTCCGGAAGGCAGGATGATCTGCCCTGTTTCTTTATCACCTCTTATCCAATGAGGAACCATACACTGTTGCAGATATACAGTATCAGCACCAGCAGCTTTCATCATTTTCACAGTAAGGGTTACCGCTTTTAAATATTGCGGGGAGCCGGAAAGTCTTGGGCCAACCTGCTTACACAGCATACGCAAATTTTCATAGGCTGTACCATTGATCATGGTTTCGTCAATAATCTTTTTAATAGTTATTGAATCATTTACCTGTGAAAATGTGATGAATGCCTTTAAACAAATTATGACAATGATCATAATTATTTTCATGAGAAAAAGTTGTGGAGTGAATTTTTCGTTGCTGTTTCTATTGCGTTTTTAAATTGGTTAAAGTTTCTTTCAAAAGCGATTTTAGTTTCTCTTTAGTTAAGTACTTTGAGGATTTAAAGTTCCTGTAAATATAGGTGTAAAGAGTACTATAATCAGCGAAGGGAACACAAGATCTAAAAATTGGTAAACACAAAACAACCGAATGCGACGATTAAAATGTTTATCCAAACAATTGGTAAGCGCAAGTTTACTAATTGGTCGAGGCATTTTGAAAAGCCGCATGATCCGATAGCAATCGGATCGAGAGGTTCAGGTACCGTTCTGTGAGGAGCAGGGGGTGAGATTCCCCTTACTTACCCGACAAACTGCTGTTCTTTGTCACTCAATTTTATATGTGGAATGAAATGGTGGAAATAAACCTCCACTCTTTTTTGTTTTTTTATAAATGTCTTTTATGGAATAGGCAGTTACCACGTTGCCTCGTATTAATGTTATAGAGTCAGCCGAAATGGGTCTGTTATATGAGCCGCCAACTAAAATTGTGCTTTTTGCAGGAAGTGTGATGGAGATAGTTGTTAAGTCAATTTGTTTATAGACAAGTTTTTTTGTCAACACTCTTTCTGTCTTGTCACTAACCACAAAAATAGTATCAGCATACTTTAACTGAATAGAAAAACTGTCCTTGAAATACTCCACAATTGGTCTTTGAAATTTAATTATTGCTACCACTTCTTTGTCGGTTGTGTTAAGAACAAAAAAGTCCGCAAAGAAAGAGCAACCTGTCAAGGAAATAGCTGCAACAAACAATATTAGTAATGTCGCTATGTAATTACGGTGTGTCCCCCTCCTTAGTTCAAGCATATAAAAAAGTAAGTGTGGCGCAAGTTCAACTTGTGCTGTGTAAAAAAGCTGCTTCAATGTTCATCTACCAGTAAATTGTAAAAGATTATTTTTCCTTTCTATATCCACCTATCTAACTGGCTGTTGTCTCACCTACCAATTTTGTATGAACATTCCCTTACAACTAAATATTGAAACCATAATAAAATAGCCCGGTTACCGAGGCTTCATTCAACACAGGATTAAATCGAACCTCCGCTGGCTATGCTTTGTTTTAATTCTTATTTGTTGTAGGCAGTCGTCAGTCACTTTGAAATTTGAAATGATGTTCATCGTTCATTCCACTGCTGAAAATAAATATCCATGTCGCTCTTCCGTTTATTCCGTCAATAAAAAGACAGTTATTGTGATCTTTAGTTATTTGAAATTTATAATCTGAATACCAAAGAAAGATAAATGGAAGGCCATAGCACTTTACTTTACGTCGCAAGACAAAACGATCGTTTTTTATATTTCCCTTTAAAAATTTTTGTTCTGAAAGAACTGTGTCAATATAAAGCTGGGCTAAAATCTTTTTGTTATTACGTGTAGTAATGCGGACAAATGAATTTTGGATGTCATAAGAGTTAGAGAATTGCGGATAGTTGAAATTTTTTGTCAACACAGCCCAAAGAGAGATTTGTGAAAAGCTTGTGTCACTATTGAAGTTTTTGTAGTCACCGTTAAGGGCAGAATTGTTATTTTCCAAATTCATTATGTCATGCCGCTTCGGGTATTTAATTGAGGCACAGCTTTCCGAGAGGAAGCAAATAACAAGTAGGGTATTTAAAATCTGTCTTGCCATTAATTAGGATGTTCGAAAAAATTGCACACAATTCGTGTATTTGCGAAAGTTCATTCCTTACAAGCTTTCGCAAAAACAACAATCCCGAATGAATGACTCACTTACTCACCGGGTTTCACACAGGATTAAATCAACCTCCGCTGCGCTACGCTTCGTTTAACCCTTATTGTTACTGGAGGCAAAGTCATTTGCGCATTCCTGTCTCAATGCCAATAAACTCGAAGTAATGGTTCTTAAGTTGATAAAGAATATTTTTCTTCGTCACCTGACCTTTGTCACCGACTACCGGAACGTAAATTATCTTCTGCTTGTTGTCAAAAGTAATTAATTCCAATGGTCTCTCAGGTCTGTCAACAACACTAAAAAAGTCAAAGTCAACATCTATGCTGTTTAATCTTTTTGTTTTAGTCTTGAATAGTTTAACAGTATCAAATAATTTGTTGTGGTTGATGTTGTAAGCTGAAATAGATTGCATAGCGTCTTTCGTCGAATAGATCCCGTTGCTAACAGCTAAATAATACGGTTTGTTCTTAATATTAACAGTGAATATTTTGGAGCAAAAACTTCCTGCGTCACCTTCTTTATACTTAGGAACTTTAGTGAACACTTTGCCGTTGCTTTTCCACTGGTAAATTTCTTTGAAGATGTGCATTGTTCCGCCTGTCCAGGTGTCCCAACTATATATTCTAAAGTTCCCATCACTTGAAGTTACGACGCCACAAAAGTTGCTATCAATAAGGTTTTTAAAAGAGTAACTCAGCGATGCTTGACTATTTTTGATTAACCCTGTAAATTCATTTTCAAACTTGTCGGAGTAAAAACTTATGCTGTCATGGTCTGCATGGATGAAAGATGCAAGTTTAGAGTAAAGTTTTCCAACTTTTTTTTCCTGTAAACTCATATCTCTTATCTGCGTGAAGGCATTGCCGCAATTGAAAATTGTCAGGATGAAAAGTGAACAAGTTAGTCTGCGAAATAATGCCATTGTATTCCTGAATTTAGAACTGGGTGAATTGCTTGCGCCTTCTTCCGGGGCAGGTGTCCCACCTACCGTTTTTCATATTACCACTCCCCTTACAACTAAATATTGAAACCCTAATAAATAGCCCGACCACGGAAGCTTTATTCAACACAGGAAATCGAACCTCCGCTTCGCTTAATCCTTATTTGTTAGTGGCATTTAAGCTAAGAATTTTTCAAAAGTATTCCTGTTTACTTTATTCATTCCGAAAGAGGCAACAGAAGGTCTGTTGTCTGGGTCGCAAATGCTGTTGAAAAGAACTTTGTCTTTGTCATGCAGAATAGTTATTTGCTCGCCCCAACTTCTCCAACTAAAGCCACTTTTAGCAACAACAATGTTATTTGTCATCTGTGTGATGTCCCATTCAAGTTCTTTAGCTGTTTGTTCAACTGCATGATGAAAAGCTTTATTGTCAACTGAAATATTTATTGTTTTAAATTTTAGTCTGCTTTTTTGAATAAAATAAAAAATCAAAGCAGGCAAAATCCAGATATATCCAAATAAAAAATCAATTGGCTTTGTTGAAGTGTAAGTATGTGTCACATAATATTTGAAAACATCAATAGTGGTCATTACAGGTGCAATCAGCAAGAAAGGAATAATTGCATAATGCCAAAAAGTTTGTCCTCTTGTCAAGATCAAAGTTTTTGTATCATTCATTCTTTCAATTTGAGCCTGTGTCATTGGTTGCCCCTCCTTAGTCCAAGCATATAAAAAGTAAGTGTGGCGCAAGTTTCAACTTGTGCTGTGTAAACGAGCTGCTTCAATGTTCATCTACCAGTTCAGTTGTAAAAGATTATTTTTTCTTTCTATATCCGCCAATCTTTTTGAAGGATCTATTTCAACTTGTTTAAGATCAGCGAGCTTACGTTTAAACTCAACAATATATGTTGGGTGTGTCCATTGCCATTCTTCATGCACTGTCCGTTGAGTATTGCTTTCTTCATCCTTTTCACCAAACATTAAATTCACAGGTATGTAATGCAGTTCTTTTGTACTGTCTTTAAAACGCAATTCAAGATCAACCGGCATCGGCATTTGGCCTACTCTTTTCAATCTTATTTTTGAAATGCCCTTTTCTTCCCACAAGCTGTCAATTTTATAGTCAATAATTTTCGTTGTGTTCATCATAAATTCTTTATACCACTGCAACTGCATGCCACTTACTTTTTCTGCAACCCTGATAAAGTCGTTAGGGTTTGGATGCCTGAAACGCCAGAGCTTATAATAGCGCAATAAAATTTCATCCAGTTTTTTTTCACCCACTATATACCCTAACTGCCTTAGAAAAACTGCTCCTTTATAATAAGCATTTGTATTGTAAGCATAATTAGAACTGAAATAATTGGCCGGTGTGCTCATTGGTTCGTCAAACCTGCTAGTTACCATTCTGAAGTAAAGATTGTATTCCTGCGCAGATTCAAAAAAATCTTTGTTATGCAGCCATGCTAATACACGTGCCTCTGCATAGTCAGTAAAGCCTTCATCCATCCAGCCATACAGGTTTTCATTAGTGCCCAACATCATTTGGTACCAGCTATGGCACCATTCATGAATCGCAGTTTCAAGGGAATAATTTTTTACTAATGTAGCCATCGGGTATTCAGTGCCGCCGCCACCGCCCTGCAAAAAAGAATATACGGGATAGGGATAATCGCCAAAAGTTTTAGCCATAAATGGATAAATGATGGCACAGGTATCGGCAGTAGCCTGCCAGTTTGCATCAGTAGTCAAATCATTCTTATAAATGAAATGAAGTAACGGACCATTTAAAATTTTCCTGGTAATATGTTTATAATCAGGATCTGCAG
>JBDSAQ010000425.1:0-6387 GCA_039922095.1 Ginsengibacter sp.
ATTCATCACTGAAAGTAACTTCTGTTTGAAGACGATGCCCGAACCGCACTTTTTCTATATCAAGGTATAGCTGTAAGTATTGAAGTTCCTCTTCAAGAGTGTTCCAATGCTGCTCTTCTTTTTTTAAGGTGCCTCTTAAAAATTCACTTAGCTGGTGAATCATGTGTCTCGCTTTTTCCGGTTGCGAACCCGTTAGGGCACTTATTGAGTTCAGGCTGTTGAATAAAAAGTGAGGTTGCAGTTGTTGTCTCAGCTTAAATAATTCAGCTTCCCTTTCCAGCTTTTCAGCTTCCATTCTTCTCATATCCATTTGCTGTTGTTCCTTTTGGGAATACCATAACAAGCTTATCATTGCCATGCAACCCGACAAAAGAAATGCCATCCAAAATCTTATTGTATATGAAGCTTTAAGAAATAAAAGGTAATGCTCATTATCATTTAAAATAAATCCTAACGTTATTTTTATTAAGAAAGTTGAAATACCACTTAGAACGAAACTGATCACTAATATATACCAGAAACGTTCTTTTCTTGGCAGGTAAAAGCGCATGTTATTGCCAATGAGCCAGCAACTTGCAGCAAGCATAATATTACTTACCACACTATCAATAATTGCCTCGGTATATGATAAATTAAAATTACTAATTACTACTGCATGAACTATTGCCCAAGTAAACCACCAGGCAGCAAACACTAACTTAAATCTTTTGTCAGATATGGTGAATTCCACTATTTTTTTTGATTAAAACGTCATGTTTGCGAAGCTGCTCTCCAGCAAATATGCAGCCCGCATTTGTGTAATTTTTATATAATTATCTGCATCATCCTCTTCATAAACCCGTGAGTATATTTCAGCCCCATCAGTTAACTCATTTAAGGGATGCAATTCAGATACATCTATAAACTTCCAATGCACCAGCTTTTGTGCATTATTCAAAAATGTATCCTGCTCACGATGCCCTGTCACTCTTGCTTTTTGAAAAGCGGCCAGGTCATCTTCGGCGCTTATAAGCCTTAGCTGCTCATCAAACTGGGGTTTGTGATTTCCTTCACCGCAAATAATTCTGTATATAAGTTTTGCAAGGTACCATTTCATAAAAGTGGAGTTTGTAATTGTATATATTGAAGATCATTTTAGTGAGATTACAAAGCCTTAATAATTTGTCACTTCGATACCACCAAATACACAAGCACCTTTTAATATTATTACCTTATCAGGCTGAGGAACGCCGGCGGCCATATTCCTTTTATCTTCAATACCGCCAAAAACTGCAGTTACTTCATTTTTTACATCCCAGTTTGATGGGATTATTAATTTAGTACCGCCAAAAACATTATGTACTTCCAATATTACGGGGTGTTGCATGTCGGCCTGTAAAAGGTTCAGTTCTGTGCCGCCCATAAAATTATTTATCTCTCCTCCTTTAAAATTTTTAGAGATGATATTCTTTTTAATTCCGCCAAAAACGGTATTGATCTCTACATGTTCAGAAGGATCTGAAATGCCGGGAGTGTCTTCAATTTTATAATAGTTTGCAGGTGTGATATTCTTTGAATAAATACTTTCACCCTGCCAGTTTTTTTTATCGCCCCAGCCACGCTTGGGTTTTAAAATAAAAATAAGTCCTATCCCGATAAGTAAGGCCGGTACAATAAAATCGTGAAAATTCAATTGTGGTTCTATTTTGTCTACAAGAAATACACCTCCTATTATCATCATTATAAACGCACCTGCGTTATGAAAGTTGCTTTTAATTCCGGATATAAATCCAATTAAGATCAGCAATACAGGCCAGCTAAATATCCAGTGCGGTATATCTGCGCCTAATTTATAAGCTAATAATAATCCTCCGGCAGTTAGGAGTATAAGGCCACTCCAAACCCTGGAACTTCTCTTACCGCCATATTGTTGAATATCATTCTGATCCATAAAATAGTTTATTATTTATTTAATAAGACAAACTTACGTAAAGCATAACCGTTATTAAGAGGGTATAGGTTTATCAAACTAAATAGTCGGTGAAAGATGATATTGTATAGGTTAATATTACCAATATCCTCCAGAGGGGAGGAGTTGAAGGTCTATATAGGTTTCAAGAACTTCGGGAATTAAAGATTTAAAAAGACTTTGACCTCATAAACTTATAAGACAAACAATTTGATAGGATTAAGCAGGAAGAACATTATAAGCTTTTGCCAAAGCATTTATATCAATAATATTTTTACAACTTAACTTTTGAAATATCCTGGCTTTATGAGTACCTATTGTAGATGTGTGCAATTTTAGTTTTTCACTTATTTGCCCCACCGACTCACCGCGGACAATATGTTGAATTATCTCAAACTCACGGGGCGATAATCTTTCAAATGGATTGTTAGTTACCTTATTACCAAAAGCATCCTCTTCCAGCTTAAGGCTTAGCGTTTCGCTTATATACCTTTTGTTATTTAAAACAGTGCTTATAGCTTTTTTAAGCTCTGCTTCTGATTCATCTTTTCTAATATATCCTTTAGCCCCTAATTTTAAATATCGCTTTGCATAGTTATCTTCAGCATTCATACTAAACATTAAAATTTTTGCCTGTGGCTTTATGGCAAGAATGTTAGTTACCAAACCAAACGAATCTGTATTGGGTAAATTAACGTCTAAAATTACCAGGTCGTAATCATTTTTTTTTGTCTTCTCAAAAGCTGAATCTCCATCTACAGCCTCTTCAATTATTGAGTGTGCAATAAAATTGGAAATCACCAGTCTTAACCCGGTTCTTATTATAGCATGATCATCAACAAGTAAGAATTTCATGTCAGAATATTTTATGTATGAGCATAACGACAGGATGTAGAAATTATTCTATAGGGTATTAAAATAGTCTATTACCCTTAGCTCTTCACTTAATAAAATCAAAACCGTGTGGGTAGCTTTTAACTTTTGTGACCCCGACACGATTCGAACGTGTAAATGGAAACGATAATATGAAATGCACCTATCAATGTACATTAATCATTATTTCGTATCATTGGTACAACAACTAATTAATGGCCCACCAAAACCCGGAACAGATTGCAAGAGATAAAATAGATAAGCAGTTAATTGCTTCTGGATGGAATATACAAACGGTCGATAAGAATTTATAGGGCTGGATATTTAAGAAACAGGAAGGCATGCTCTAGTACACCGAAGAACAGGTACAATGGCTGCGGATGATAAAGGATTACATTGCCAACTCCTTTCATGTTGACAAAGACGATTCAATCAAATAGTTTCTAAAGTTTCGTAGTTGTAGATATTATCTGGCTAAAAGATAAGTCGCTTGCAGATTAGATAATCTCCCTGACCCGGATGTATTGGCTTTAGAGATAGTAGAGAATTTAGAAGGAGGGTTAGATAGCTTTAACGCTATCATTGCTTCATTGAATGGAAAGAACTAATAGTTTTATGTTAGACAAAAGATCATAAAAAACTTCACGTAATAAATAATTCACTATGGAGGAATCAATTTTTTTAGGTATTAAGCTAAAAGATTGGGCGTGGATCATGGGAGGATTAATAACGCTCATCGGATTGATAAAGGGACTTATGGAATTCAGTAAGGCAAACCGGATTAAGAGGGCAGAGTTCCTGGAAAAATTAATACTAGAGTTCAATGATCCGAAAATGTTTCTTGCTAAGAGATTACTGGATGATTTCTGGATTGAAACAGAAGGGGAGGTAAGCGACTTAGATGTGGATTTGCTTAAAGCTGGCAGTATTGAAAAAAAAGAGAAAGAGGAGTTAAGGGGCCTGGTCAAAAATTTACTGCGAAACCATGCAGATAAGAGTGTAACAGGTAATGGAGAGCACAGGGCACGACAGTCATTTGATGATTTACTTGATTTTTTTACCAAACTGGATTATTATCTTTCTCTCAGGCTGATTTCAAAATCAGAGCTTACTTATTTTCATTATTATTTCCAACGATGTGCATATAAGGCTGACGGCGCAGTTTTGAATTATGCGGCTATATATGGCTACCCATCTTTGTTCAGATTACTCTACGTTCTTAATATAGACCCCAAAAATAAAGAGCTGTATAAAACGCATTTAAAGTTTAGCGATAAGAGCCAGAGAGTTTACTATCACGAATTGCGATATTGATAATCCAATATACTTAATGAGTGATACCTGTAACAAGCTGCAATTACCAAAGCAGGGCCTTTTTTTTGAACAGATAAATCAGGAAATGGAAAATTAATAACTACACGTAAGATTAATAAAGCATTGATACAATTTGCCAGCTATATACTTAGTGACCCCGACACGATTCGAACGTGTGACCCACAGCTTAGAAGGCTGTTGCTCTATCCACTGAGCTACGGGGCCGGATAAAATATTTTGCAAATATATACTATATGGCAATTAAGGGAAAGCTGCCGGTTCTGATCATCGCAAAACCTTATTAATCCATTTTGTTTTCCAGCTCCATCAGCTTTTCAAACACACCTTCATATTCGGAGTTAAACTTTATTAACCGGGATGAAACAGATTTATATTCGGTTTCTGTTTGTATAAATTTATTTTTATCAGAGTAGATATCATGTGAGGCTAAAGATGCCTCCAGTACAATTTTTTGTTGATTTAGTAAAGCAATTTTTTCTTCCAGTTGCTCAAATTGCTTTTGAATTTTTTGATGCTCTTTCTTAAGATCTTTATCAATAGTTTTTATTTCGGAAACCTGTGCGGTTTTTAAATTCTTTTCTTTTTTCCTGGCATTAATTTCCAGGGGGTTGGCATCATTTGTTTTACCATTACCAGGAGATGAAAGGTTTTGTGCTTTTCGTTTTTTCATCTCTTCCCACTCGTCATAATTGCCTGTAAATTCTTTGATTTTATAATCTTCAATTTCCCATATTTTGTTGGCTGTTTTATTTACAAAATACCGGTCGTGACTTACCAGGATATAGCTTCCTTCATATTTGTTTAAAGCTTCAATAAGGAGGTCAACTGAATGTATGTCAAGGTGATTTGTAGGCTCATCAAGCAATAAAAAATTTGCCTTGCTAACAATTGTTTTGGCTAAAGCAACACGGGCTTTTTCTCCCCCGCTTAACACCTTGATCTTTTTTTCAACTGAATCGCCGCTAAATAAAAAACAACCTAACAAGCTTCTTAATTCAAGCTCAGTTTTTCCGCTGCTGCATCTTTTCATTTCTTCCAAAACGGTGTTATCAATATCCAATGCTTCCAACTGGTGCTGTGCATAAAATGAATCATCAACATTATGCCCCCATATTCTTTCGCCTTCAAATGTTTCAGTACCTGCAACAATACGCAGCAAGGTTGATTTACCTTTTCCGTTAGCTCCTATTAAACCTATTTTATCGCCGCGGTTTATTTCTGCGCCTGTATGCTCAACAATTTTTACCTCACCAAAGCGCTTGCTTATATTTTTTAAAGTGCATAAAGTGCGGCCGGGTGTTTTATCAATTGTAAAGTTGATGCGCATGTTTGGCCTTTCGAGATCTGTGTTTTCAATTCGTTCAATTTTATCCAGTCGTTTCATTACACTTTTCGCCTGCGCTGCTTTTGAAGCTTTTGCCTTAAATCGTTCTATAAATCTTTCCTGCTGTTTTATAAAATCCTGCTGATTTTCATAGGCACGTTTTTGCAATTCTATGCGCTGCATTTTTTCCTCATGATAATAGGTGTAATTGCCGGTATAAAAATGCAGTTCCTGCTGATACAGTTCAACGATTTTTGTTACCATCCTATCTAAAAAATACCTGTCGTGCGAAACTATAACTACAGCGCCCTGGTAGTGCTGGAGATATTTTTCAAGCCATTCAATTGAAGGAAGATCAAGATGGTTTGTTGGTTCATCCAGTAACAAAACATCCGGGTGCATTAAGATCATTTTCGCTAAAAGCACCCGCATTCTCCAGCCACCGCTAAATTCTTTATAAGGCCTTTGTAAATCCGCATTGGCAAATCCGAGGCCCTGTAAAATTTCTTCTGATTTATGGTGCATATTGTATCCTCCCAAAATTTCCAGCTCATGCAACTTATCGCCATAGAGATGCGCTAATTCTTCATCTGAATTTTTTTCTAACTCAATACCAATGGTTTCAATTTCCTTTTCTAATTGCAATATTTTTTCAAAGGCGCCTAATGCAACCTGCAATATAGAGTCGTTGGTATCAAAGCTTAAAAGATCCTGGTGCAAAAAACCGATGGAAGTGTCTTTACTTTTTTCAACAGAGCCGGCGGAGGGCAAGTACTGGCCGGTGAATACTTTAAGCAAAGTTGATTTTCCAGTGCCATTATAGCCTATAAGGCCTATCCGTTCATTTGGTTGTATATGCCATGTTGCATCTTTCACAATAACCCTTGCGCCAAATTCAAACGTAACA
>JBDSAQ010000426.1:0-12890 GCA_039922095.1 Ginsengibacter sp.
TTAAAGCGTGCAACAAGCCCCTGGTCTGATCCGAACACGATTGCACAAACCGTTGCATCGTTGTTCTTCTTTGCTTGTTTTTTATTGCTGATGGCTTCAATTTTTTCTGCCTTAAAATAGGCGATGATTCCTAACGCCACCGTGTAGTAATAATCACCTAATGAACTCACCGCCGTTTCGTACTGAACAATATTGGAAGCAGCCATCGCCTTCATTGCACTTACGACTGACTTCAGGTCTTTTGCCCCTTCTGTTTTGCTTCGTAAATTTTCTAAGGTGTCCATTATTATTTATTTTGATCCGGCTTTGGCTTGTGCTGACTTTGACCAGGTTTTGTCTTGTCTTGATTTTCTTCTGACTTTGGTTTGTCCTGATCTGATTTTGGCTTGTCCTGAAATGGAGTAAGTATGGTTGCTGCAATTTTTAAAATAGCCTTGCTATCATCATCACTCAGTTTTGCATTTGAGGATAACCGCTTGATTATTTCGTCTGGAAAATTGTTGAAATTTTTAAGCAAGGCATCTTGTGCGTCTTTAATTTTTTCAAGTGGTATCGTATCCAGCAAGCCATTTTTCAATGCAAGCAAAATCACTATCTGTTCTGAAACCGGCATCTGCTGAAGCTCTGGTTGCTTCAGGCACTCACGTATTCTCTTTCCATGTTCAATGGTCTTTTTTGTATTTCCATCCAGCCTTGTACCAAAGCGGGCAAAGGTTTCCAGCTCTTCAAATTGCGCATATTCCAATTTCAAATTTGCTATAGAACGATACGCAGGCAATTGCGCTTTATCACCCACACGTGATACAGATTTTCCAACATCAACCGCAGGTAAAATACCAAGCTCGAATAGTTTGGGTGATAAATAAATCTGTCCGTCAGTAATTGAAATAAGGTTGGTAGGAATGTAAGCGGAAATATTTTGCCCCTCCGTTTCAATGATCGGTAAAGCTGTAAGCGAACCTCCTTTCAGTTCATCACGTAAATGTGTTGATCTTTCCAACAACCGGGAATGAATATAAAAAATGTCACCTGGAAAGGCTTCACGTCCCGGCGGCCTTCTTAACAATAGCGAAAGCTCACGGTAAGAACGTGCATGATGTGTAAGGTCATCATAAACAATCAACACATCACGTCCCTGTTCCATAAAATATTCTGCAATGGTGGTGGCTGCATACGGTGCAATGTATTCCAGGCCGGGAGAATTATTTCCTTCTGCTACAACAACAACCGTATATTTCATTGCTCCTTTTTCCTGAAGGTTGGCGATCACTTTTGCAACTGCAGATGCCCGCTGCCCAATAGCACAATAAATACACAATACATTTTTATCATACTGGTTAAGAATAGTATCAATGGCTATAGCTGTTTTACCCGTTTGCCGGTCACCAACAATTAATTCACGCTGCCCACGACCAATAGGGATCAACGCGTCAATCACTTTAATTCCCGTTTGCAAAGGAACAGTTACCGGGCTTCTATCCATGATGGCATGAGCCGGGCGTTCAATGGGCAAACGTTCATTGTGAACGATCGGGCCTTTGTCGTCAATGGGTTGTCCCAGTGGGTCAATTACTCTTCCAATTAATGAATTACCAACCGGAATATCCATTACCCTGCCGGTGCGTTCAACTTCATCTCCGGCTTTCAGCAATGTATCTTTACCTAAAAGGATAACACCTATTTCACCTTCATCAATATTATATGCTATACCAAAAAGTCCGCTGGAAAATTGCAGCAATTCTTCAAAACCTGCACCCGGAAGCCCGGAGACTTTGGCAATGCCGGTTGATACACTTGCTACTGCACCAACTTCTCGTGGCTTTATAGAAAAACGAAATTTCTCTACTTCTTCCTCTAACTGGCTGAATGTATTATTAATGATATTTTCTGAATCAGTTGCTGGCATATTATTTTTTCTCCGGCCCGGGCTTTTCGTTTTCTTTCATAGTTTCAGAAATATTTTTTTCCAGGGAATTGAGGTATTCTGAAAAACTCCAGGCTATTTTATACCCGTTGGTTGAAAGTTCGATGCCGCTTATTATTTCCGGGGCAGTTTTAAATTGCAATTGTGTATCTGCACTGAGCGTTACATTTACGGCATCATGTATTTCGCCTTGTTGTTTTGCAGGAAGTTCAAATGCGCTTCTTACCAAAATTGCGTTTGAATTGGCTTTGAAAGCATCAGTGAACTGCTTCTTCTCATCATCCGTTGATTCCTTTAAACGTTTGATGAATGTGTTTGCTGATTGCTCTTCCAAACTTATGGAAGCGATATCTGTAAGCGCTTTTCTTGTAATAGCAAAAACCTGTTGCTGCGTTTTTTTAGCTATCTCCACATTATCATTTTCCTGTTTTTCCTTTGCTGCTATTTCCATATTGGAGCGTAAAGTATTTGCTTCAGTTTTTGCTTCGTCTGTTAGTTTTTGTTTTTCTGCATTTGCATCAGCAACGGCTTTATCCATCAACGATTTTTTTTGCTGGTCAAAATCTTCATTCTTCTTTTTGAAATCATCCTGTTCTTTTTGAGTAGCAGCTTTTTTTTCATCTGCATCTTTTAATTGACCGGTGATCTTTTTTTCACGTTCATTAACGGCGTTAAGTATTGGCTTATATAAGAACTTTCTTAGCAACCACACCAAAATGAGGAAATTAATTACCTGTGCTATAACGGTAAACCAGTTAACTTTCATTTCATGATTATTTTGCGATGACGTGGTTCCAGAAAGGGTTAGCGAAAATGAGTATCATCGAAACCACGAAACAGTATATTGCTATTGACTCGATCATTGCAAGTCCCACAAATAATGTCCTGGTAATAGTTGGGGCTGCATCGGGCTGTTGTGCAATAGAGCTTAAAGCTGATGATACGGCTTTGCCTTCTCCCAATGCCGGCATCATGCAACCAATGGCGGTTGTAAGCCCCGCGATTATAATTGATGTTACCGCAATAATTGTTATACTATCCATTTTATTTTTATTTACTTGTTATAGGATTTGGTTTATCTGTTTTTTTTGAATCATGCACAGCAGCTGTTATATAAACTGTTGCCAGTATGCTGAAAATATAAGCCTGCACCATACCGGTAAGCAGGCCAAGTGCATTCATAATGACCGGGAAAATAAACGGTGATATACTTAATAAAATTGCTACGATCATTCCGCCACTCATAATATTGCCGAACAACCTTACTGCCAATGCGAGCGTACGTGAAACTTCACTGATGAGGTTAAAGGGTAACATGATAAACGTTGGTTTCAAATATGATTTCAGGTAACCTCCAAGACCACTTTTCTCAATACCAAAAAATGGTACCGCTATAAACACACAAAGCGCCATGGCGGTTGTGGTAGACAGAGAAGCTGTTGGCGGTGTGTACCCGGGAAAAATAATACACAGGTTTGCTGTGCCGATAAATAAAAACAGTGTGCCGATGAAGCCGATATATTGTTCGGGATGATTTAAACCAACATCTTTGATTTGTTTGTTGATGCCGGTTACGATCATTTCAAGAATGCACTGCCAGCGTGAGATGGTAATATCCGTTTTGAGTTTTCGTGTTACCAATCTTGCTCCAATTATCAACACCAGCATTAGGGCCCATGTAGTAACAATGGTGAGATTGATGGTAATAAAACCATGTTGCCAAAAAATAGTTTCGTCGGGACTAAGCTTCATGATCAGCCTCCTTTTTTAATTGCAATTCTTTTTCATCCATTGATTTGGTGTAATGGATAACGGCGAAACGTGCCACTATAAAACCGACCAGGCAAACGGTCAATTTTTTCCAATCCCCTAACCCAATAAAATAAAATCCAATTAATACAATACTGACCCGAAAAAAGAAACTGCCTAAAACCAGCAATGCAGGCATTTTTGATGCAGTTAATTTTTTTACAGTAAACCAAAGACCACCGAAAAATAATACTCCCAGCAAAAATCCAGCTATAAATGGCAATACCATATTTAAGATTTCATTCATCGTTTTCTTCTTTGTTGTTATGCATTTCTTTATCTTCTTTTGACACCCAATACCAGGCAATGATGCTACCTGTGATGATGCCGGCGAATAAAAAAGTCAATGTCCAAGAAAATGATTGAGCATGTGTTTTATCCAGCCATATTCCCAATGCCGCTCCAAGCAATGAAGGAACTGCTACAGACCAGCCTATCATTCCCATCATACCTAATCCAAACCACACCCCGTTTTTTTCACGCAGGGCTTTTAACTTTCGCTTTTCTTTCCTGGCAACTTCGTCGCTAAAAAAATGGTCATCTTTATTATTTGTAGCAGGTTCCATTTTCTAATTGTTACGGAGTTTATCGAAGCTGTAGATAAATCCTCTTTCCAGTTTTGCGATTACGGTATTGGCTTCTTTTTGATTTTCATCCCTGGTTGTAAAATCTTTTTTTACCAATTCGCCAAGCTTGCCAAGATCTGCACCACCAACAGCATTACGGACCGATACCAAAACCTGTGCCCCCGCTTTTATCATTACACCTTCGTCAACAGCTACATAATGCACACCGTCTTTTTCTGTTTCATAAGTAAAAATGCCGGGCATCAATGCAGCTACACAATCGAGCCTTTGCGGTAACAAACCAAAAGAACCTTCACTTGTTTCCATCACGATACTGCTTACCTTTTTTATGTCGGCAAACACTTTGAAGGGGAGAAGTATTTTAAGGTCCATTAATATTTTTTTAATTGCATTTTTATTGAGCTGCTACTTTTTCTTTTACAGCAAGAGCAGTATTATTTTTATCTGCATTGTTATTTCCCTTTTTCGGATCATCCTGTTTATCCTCATTGGCGGTTTCATCTTTATCGCCTTTTTTATCTTTACTGAGATTATCGTTTTTCTTTATCGCTTCATCAATTGAGCCGATCATATAAAAAGCACTTTCAGGATAATCTTTAAATTCATCCGATAAAATTCGTTCGCATCCGTCCAATGCATCTTTCAAACTAACTTGTGTTCCTTTGATGCCACTGAATTGTTCGGTGGCAAAAAATGGCTGTGTAAGAAACCGCTCAAGTTTTCTTGCCCGGTTCACCACATTTCGATCCTGCACAGACAACTGTTCCATGCCAAGCATAGAAATAATATCTTTTAATTCTTCATACTGTGCAAGTGTTTCTCTTATCTTTTGTGAAAGGCTGTAATGCTTTTGTCCGATGATTCCCGGCGTTGCCATTTTTGAATTTGATTGCAACAAATCAATGGAGGGATATAGACCTTCACTTGCTTTTTTTCTTGAAAGAGCGATCGATGCGGAAAGATGTGAGAAAGTATGAACAGCCGCAGGATCTGTGAGATCATCTGCAGGAACATATACTGCCTGTATGGAAGTGATCGCTCCTGCATCGGTATAAGCAATGCGCTCTTCTAATTCTGATAATTCTGTTCCCATAGTTGGTTGATAGCCGAGCCGTGAAGGCATCTGTCCCATCAATCCCGATACTTCCATGCCTGCCTGTATAAAACGAAAAATATTATCAATCAACAACAATACATCACGATGCTCATCATCACGAAAATATTCAGCCATGGTTAAAGCCGCATGACCAACACGAAAGCGTGCGCCTGGCGGTTCATTCATTTGCCCGAATAACATCACCATGTCTTTAAGCAGATCTGCATCTTTCATAGCATTGTATAATTCATTGCCTTCACGGCAACGTTCACCGATTCCACAAAACATGCTAACCCCTTTGTTATGCCCAACCATATTATGTATCATCTCTGTAAGCAAAACTGTTTTGCCCACACCAGCTCCTCCAAACAATCCTGCTTTGCCGCCACGCTCTAATGGCATCAACACATCAATTGCTTTAATACCTGTTTCAAAAATTTCGGATTTCACCGCCCTCTTTGATAACGGAGGTGGCGATTGATGTATGTTTCGCCGTTCCCCTTTTGGAAGGGGTTCAAGATGATCGATTGTATTTCCAAAAACATCAAACATCCTCCCTAAAATATTTTTTCCTACGGGGACTGTTAATTGCTTTCCATCTGTTTCTACCGTCATACCTCTTGCCAAACCCTGAGTAGGATTTAATGCAATACCACGCACACTATGATCATCCAGTTGGGCTAATACTTCAATAGATATTTCTTTATTTTTTCCAGAGTGCAGTAAAGTATAAACAGGTGGCAAATTATTTTCAAACCTTACGTCTATAACGCTGCCACGAACAGAAATGATTGTTCCATAGTGTGGTTTTTCAGCAGGATGTTTCTCTGTTTCATTCATGTATTATGGTTCAATGATAACTTTCATTGCTTTCTCTTTGCCGGCATTGCCAAACACTTCGTAAGCTTTCAATATCTCATCTAATTTGAAATGATGCGTTATTAATTTATTCGGTTCCAACTTGCCTGATGAGACCGTTTTCAACAGCATGGGCGTTGTGTTTGTGTTTACCAAACCCATGGTGATGGTGATGTTTTGTATCCATAGATTTTGAATCTGCAGGTCAACAGGTTTGCCATGCACGCCAATGTTTGCAAGGTGCCCGCCGGGGCGAACGATCTTTTGGCATATATCGAAAGTTGCAGGAATACCAACCGCCTCGATGGCCACATCAACACCATCTTTTGTTTCAGCCAGCATTCTTTTTACTGCATCTTCATTGCCCGAATTAATGGTGTGTGTTGCGCCGAATTTCGTTGCCATCTCCAGGCGATTATCATCCAGGTCAATCATATAAATTTTTGCAGGAGAATAAAATTGTGCAGTGAGCAAGGCTGCCATACCAATTGGTCCGGCGCCAACAATGGCAATCGTGTCTCCCGGCTGAACCTGCCCGGCGATAACACCAATTTCAAAACCTGTGGGAAGTATATCACTCAGCATCACCAATGCCTCTTCATCAGCATTTGGCGGAATTAAATAAAGACTGTTATCCGCATGCGGAATGCGAACATATTCCGCTTGCGTGCCATTGATCAAATGACCTAATATCCAGCCGCCATCTTCGCAATGAGAATACAATTGTTTCTTACAATATTCGCAACTGCCATCGGAAGTAATGCAGGAGATGATCACATGATCACCTTTTTTAAAATTAGTGACAGAAGCTCCCACTTCTTCAATTACACCAACACCTTCATGCCCTAATGTGGTACCGGGTTTTACCGATGGTGTTTTGCCATGTAAAATGCCTAAATCTGTTCCGCAGATCGTTGTCTTAATAACTTTCACCAATGCGTCTGTTGACTTTTCAATAATAGGTTTTGGTATTTCTTTTAAGGCAATTTTTCCAAGTCCGTCATACACTAAACCTTTCATGGTTACATGACTGTTTGTATTTTTATTTACTTGTTCCTGTTTGTTTAAAACTTGAGGTTTTTTTTCAACTGTGGTTGTCATTTCTTTTATTTTATGCATTAGATAAATTGCTTTATTCATCCACAAAAATCTTCATTATAACAGTTTATCTAATTGATCTTGCTCTTAAAAAAATATGATTTTGTTCATACCCTTCTACAATTATTGGATTATCAGAAGAGCTTTTCTTTTATAATTTCCGGCGTTGCCGGATCAATTAATCCATAATTGTGGGATACTAATTTTTCATTTTTGTTTTTATATTTCATGCAATCCAGGATATGAGTGATTAAGGCGATATGTGTTTCTTTCTTGTTATCTGCATTTACTACAAACCAGGGAGCATGGCTGAAATTCGTTTTTAGCAGCATTTCATCCCGGGCATCTGAATAATCTTTCCAGTGCTTTTGTGCTACCTGGTCGATGGGGCTTATTTTCCATTGCTTCAACGGGTCTTTCTTGCGGTCATCTAATCTTTTTTCCTGTTCCTCTTTGCTTATGTCCAAATAATATTTCAGAATAATAAATCCTCCTTCAACCAGGCCGTTCTCAAACGATTCTACTTCTGTAAAAAATGATTTGTATTCTTTATGGGTGCAAAAGCCCATCACCTTTTCAACACCGAGGCGGTTGTACCAGCTTCTGTTAAAAATTACAAATTCTCCTGAAACGGGTAGGTGAGCAGTGTAGCGCTGAAAGTACCACTGCCGCTCCTGGAAATCAGTTGGTTTACCCAAGGCCACCACTTTTGTTTCGCGTGGACTGAGATGTTTGATGATTCTTTTTATCGTTCCGTCTTTACCGGCTGCATCTCTTCCTTCGAGTATCACCAGTAGTTTTAAATCGGAAGCAATCACTTCCTTTTGCAACTTCACTAACTCTATAAAAAGTTCATGCAATATTTCTTTCTTTTTCTTCTTTTTTTTTGCATCGGTTCCATTTAATGCTAACTGAGTCTCCATTATTTTTATTATTAGAAAATAAATTAAATCTTATTATTTTCCATGTGCATTAATTCTGATTCGTTGAACATCTTACTATTCTTAACCGCATCGCTTGTTATGTTCAGCATAACTTTAGAAACCTCCCAGTTTACCTCCATGATATCACTAACGGGTATCAGCACTTTCTTTCCGCCAAACCAATTATGGGTGTCAATAACGAAGTATAAAATTTGCCACGTTTTATCGTCAATAACAAAATCAGTTACGTGCCCTGTTTCGCCGTCTGTTGTATGAATGTGATAGCCTGTAACGTGTTCTGTGCTGCGTAAATGCACATCATCATGATCTCTGTGATTTTTCTCCTTTTCATCGTCTGTTAATATTCTTTCATCAAAAAGAGGTGCCGGCGGCATTACTCCCCACAAGCCACCTGAATAAAAACCGCTTTGCCAGTATGGCTGCCATGAATAGTGTTCATATAACGCAATCTCATGCTGGCGGGCAACAGGCTTGTGCATGTCTATATCAGGGCTGTTGCTAATTTCATCCTTTGTAAGATTCACAGGGAATTCTCTTCTTTCCTCATCAGGCTTTTGCAAAGCCATGGGTGAAATAAGCACCGAACGTCCAAAGAGCCAACTCCCCGTTTTAACAACCAGGTAACGGATAGCCCAATTTTGGTCGTCGAAATAAAACTCTTCCACTTTGCCTATTTCACCATCATTGGCTCTCATACTGAAGCCGGTTAAGCTTTTAATATTGCGTTGCATATAATTTATTTTTAGTTCCTTAATTGCATGGTCTCTACCCTTTGAATTTTGTCATTCCTCATAACCGCTTTTAATAACTGTTGAAATCATTTTGAATTGAACATCGGCGTTGAAGTGATGTTTGGCATGAGCAGGAATAATAATTGCTTCACCTAATTTCAATTTATATTTTTTATCGTCAATGGTAACTTCAGCAGCCCCGTCAATGATTTGAATATAATTATCAAATGGTGAAGTTTTCTCCGCCAGTTCTTCACCTGCATCAAATGAAGAAACAGTCACGTTACCTGTTGTCTTTTTGATGATTGTTTTACTTACCACAGCATTGGGCATGTATTCAATAATTTCAATAACGATGTGAACTTTTGATTTTTCAATTTCGGTAAGGCCATTATCAATTTTGATTGCATTTTTTGTTATCATGGTTTACTTTTTTGCCCATAACAGTATTGATGCTTTTAAAAACAACAGCCGTTACCCAGCAATTAGGTTGCAAAGTTGAGTTGAATGAAAATCTAAAGCATTACACATGAATAGAAAAAGCTTACATAAATCACAGGTTTTCTAAATTGCCCTGCCGTTTTTGCTTTAGCTTTTTGAAGAAGGAGGGGGAAAGCCCGGTTATTTTTTTGAACTGATTTGATAAATGCGCAACGCTGCTATAGTGAAGCTTGTAGGAAATTTCCGTAAGGTTCAATTCATCATATAACAGTAATTCTTTTACCTTTTCAATTTTATGGATAATAATGAAGTGCTGTATCGTAATGCCTTTAACTTCTGAAAAAGTATTTGACAAATAGGTATAATCGTTATGCAATTTTTCACTGATGTAATCAGAATAATTTACTTCGGGTAATTCATCTGAGTAATGAATCATCTCTATAATTACATCTTTTATTTTCTCGATTAGAATATTTTTTTTATTATCCAGCAATTCCAGCCCTGAACGCAGTAAGTTTTTTTTAAGCTGGTTGCGTTGCTCCTGCGTTATTTTTTCCATCATGTCCACGGTTCCTAAATCAATACACGAATAGCGCAAACCAAGTTTCTTCAATTCTTCTTTCACCATCATTTTGCAACGAAGGCTTACCATGTATTTTATATAAAGTTTCAATTTGGCTGCTTAAAGTATATAGAAAGGTAATTAATAAACCCTTTCCTTATCATTTAATGAGTTAAGCATAATGATGCACTAGTGCAGATGTGTGGCTTGCATTTTAAATACTGATGTGTCAATATTTAGGAAACGTTTACATGTTTCATGCATTTTCGTTTCTATAGAATATATGAGTATATACCAGCTTTAATCCTTCACGGAAAGGGGGCCAGGGAAATTCAATAACGGTTCTTATGCATATGCTGACAGATATTAGAGAAAATAAGAAAGAATATCCTGTAAGCGTTGATATTAGAATTAAAATGGCGGAAAGCTAAAACTTTGGGAGTTGTATGAATATTTTTTACCGATTCAACTGGCAGATAAATTTAAGTGCATAAATCAAATTTAAATCGTTCCACTCTACTAACCAGCCATTACCGCATATGTACTAAACCTGTGTGGCAAAGGTTCAATATTAAGTAATCATTAAGTAAACATTAAGTTGTTGTAACGCTGATTAAGTAAAATCAATGTTTTATAAGTTTACATCATTCTTCCCCTAAAATAATTCACAGAATCAAAATCATATTCAGTTATCAGCCAGTCAATAAATCATGCCCCTTAATATTTGTACTTCTTATAATCAAAGCCCTTAAATAAACCAGTCAACCAAAAAAATAATTATGAAATCAAAAGTTTTACTAACAAAAAATTTCACCAAGGTTTACAGTAAACAATATCAGGAGTTAAAAAGATTTTTGTTTTTCTTCTCTTTACAAAAACAATTTGGCGCAGCCGTTTTATTGCTGATATTATTAATGAGCAATCCAGCAAAGGCGCAAATCACTTTACTGCAGGATTATCAAAATAATTACTCTGCACCAATCGGTACCTTCCAGGAAATTAATTTTCGTGAGGCAGGTTTCTCAGGGTTGTGTCCTGTTGCCGGTACTAATGGAAAAGAATTCTGGACGGTTTCTGACAGGGGCGCAAACGTAGATGCTGCCAATGCAAACCCCTCCGGCTGCCGGCCTACTTATGATAAGATATATGGTTTCCCCTCTTATGCTCCTAAAATTCACAGGATAAGGTTGAATGGTGATTCCATTCAAATATTACAAACCATTACTTTAAAACGGCCTAATGGTACCACAGTTTCCGGCCTGCTAAACCCGACAGGCTTTGGCAGCACAGCAGCAGAAATAATATCAACTGATACTGTGCAGGATTGTGCAAACTTTAATGCCAAAACTTTTGCGAAAGATATTTGGGGCATTGATTCTGAAGGAATATTAGTAGATAAAGATGGTAATTTTTGGATTTGTGAAGAAGGCGGGCCCACAATTTGGAAAGTAGCGCCTAACGGAATTGTATTAAAAAGATATACTTCATACGCAGGTTTACCCGGCGCCCAGCCACAGGATATTGCTATTGATACAGTTTTTAGTTATCGAAAAAATAACCGGGGGTTCGAAGGCATAGCAATTACACCTAATGGAAAAATATATGCTATTATTCAAAGCCCGATATTATACCCTAATAAATCTACTGGAGAAGGAACACGGATTCATAGAATTTTAGAAATAAACCCGGCAGATAATTCTACCCGGATGTTTGCTTATCTCAATGATGGTATTATTGGTGCAAGCGGGGCAAATCAAATTCGTTTGAGAGATTGGAAAATTGGTGATATGGCGGCTATTAATGATAGTACATTTTTGGTATTGGAAGCTGCGGCCCGCGGAACTTCTGACATAAAATCCATCTATTTAATAAATATAAACAGCGCTACACCTGTTACTTCTGGTTTATATAACGGAGCAACACTTGAAGCTCTTGTTGATTCGGCAGGATTAGCATCAAATGGTATTGCACCGGTTACAAAAACTTTGTTTATGGATTTGCTTGCCAATGGCTGGCCTGAAGCATTAGACAAAGCCGAGGGATTATCTATTATTAACGACAGTACCATTGCTGTAGGTAATGATAATGATTATGGCCAGTTTTCCCCTGCTGAAGATGGTGTTGCTACAGCCACTGGTAAAACCAGTCATGTAATTGTTTATGGTTTACAGGGAAGCAATAAAGTATCAAGTTACCGGTCTTTACAATTAGACTCTGGCGCAACGAGCATTACCAGTTCACAAAGCCCGTACTTACAGGGCACTGCCCCGGGTGTAACCTTCACATCCATTATTACCGCCAATGACAGTATAAGTGGCTATAAAATGTCGGGCACTCCGGATGGGCTGGGAGCCTTTGATAATGGAGATAATACATTCACTGTGCTGATGAACCATGAGTTTAATAATACAGTTGGCGTAGTTCGGGCACATGGTTCCAAAGGTGCATTTGTTTCCAAATGGATAATCAATAAATCAAACCTTTCAGTAGTAAGCGGCAGCGACCTTATACAAAGCGTTCGTTTGTGGGATCCGCTTACCAGCACTTATACTGCCGACAGCACTACAGCCTTCAGCCGTTTGTGCTCTGCAGATCTTCCGGCGGTATCTGCATTTTATAATAGTGCTACCGGTATGGGAACACAGGAGCGTATATATATGAATGGAGAAGAGTCAGGAGCAGAAGGCAGAGCCTTTGGCCATATTGCCACAGGGCCCAATACAGGTATCAGTTATGAGTTGCCTTATCTTGGTAAATTCTCATGGGAGAATTCAGTAGCCAGCCCTGCCGCAGGTAACAAAACGATAGTTGCGGGAATGGATGATGCTACTGTTGGAGGC
>JBDSAQ010000427.1:0-9963 GCA_039922095.1 Ginsengibacter sp.
AGCCGGAGTATGAGAATATTTTTACAGAGTATGAAAAGAATTACGCAGCGTACACACCATATGCAAAGCACCGGCAATACATTAATGAAGGTATTACCGGTTCACCATTAACCGCATTTGCAGCATCACTACAACAATTAGAAGTGGCATTGGTTAAAACAGATAAAACAAATGCTGATGTAAAGAGAGCGATAACTGCTGCAAATGAAAAAAGGAAAACTTTTATTGCTGCTGAAGACATGGCCAGTGATGAAAAAATACTAGCGGCAACAGCAATGATGTTTTATAATAATATTGATAAATCTCAACATCCCGTTGGCTTTTATCAGGACATAAAAAACAGGTTCGGCGATCTTAATGATGAAGCCACTTATAAAGCCTGGGCTAAAAATGTTTTTGCCAATACAATCATTCTGGATTCTGCAAAATGGAATGCATTTATTGCTTCTCCTGATGCACTCACTTTACAAAGTGATCCGGCGTTTGCTTATGCATCAGCTTTTATGAAAAACTATACTTTAAAGTATATTAATTTTCGCACCGGTTTTGTTAACCGGAATGCTGAATTGGACAGGTTGTACCTGAAAGGAATAATGGAGATGAACCCTGCAAGGGCAAAGAAAATGTATCCTGATGCCAACCTTAGCATGAGGGTTAGCTACGGAAATGTAAAAAGCTATAACCCCAGGGATGCTGTACATTATGATTATGTAACAACAAGCAAGGGAATCCTGGAAAAATATGTGTCCGGCGATTATGAATTTGATTTTCCTGAAAAGGCAATTGACATGATAAGGAAAAAAGATTTTGGCCAGTACAAAGACAAATTAAAAAATGATCTTGTAATTGGTTTCATCACCACAAATGATATAACGGGAGGTAACTCAGGCTCACCTGTTATTGATGGTAATGGAAACCTTATTGGGCTTTCCTTTGATGGTAATTATGAAGCGCTAAGTCATAAAATTGCTTTTGATAAAGATTTAAACAGGACCATTTGTGTTGATGTAAGGTTTGTGTTATGGTGTATTGATAAAGCAGGCGGGGCATCTAATATAATTAAAGAGCTTAAATTGATAAGATAAGGCCTGCTGGCATTTAATATAAACCCCTTCTTATAAAATGAGGGGTTTTTTTTATTGAGGCTAAGCTATGTTGAGTATAGCAAATTATTATCAGCAGTATCTTTACTTTTGAGAGAGAAAATCTTTTCGGGTTACTATTTAGTAATAACCAGCATAAACTTTAATTCAACCCATCTTGTTATAATGAAAGTGTGTTATACTTAAAGATATTTAAGTATAGCATGGCAATTTTTTATATAGAAAACTGCTGAAAGCAATAATTAAAAACAAACAATGACAGCAGAACATCAGCGCCTTGCAGATAACTTAAATAAAAAAGTTCCTATAGAGCAGTGGGGTCCTTACCTGAGTGAGCGCCAGTGGGGAACTGTACGTGAAGACTATGGGCATTTTGGCGATGCATGGAATTATTTTCCTTATGACCATGCACACTATCGAAGTTATATATGGGGAGAGGATGGACTGGCTGGCATATCAGATCTATTTCAAAATCTTTGCTTTGCAGTTGCATTGTGGAACCGGAAAGATCCTGTATTAAAAGAGCGGCTTTTTGGCCTCGGAAATAATGATGGTAATCACGGTGAAGATGTAAAGGAATTGTATTATTACCTTGATAATCTCCCTACCCATTATTACATGGAATATTTATATAAATATCCACAACAGCTATTTCCCTATGAAGATATAAAAAGAGAAAACCGGCAACGATCTAAAAATGAGCCTGAATATGAAATACTGGATACTGGCATTTTCGATAATAATGAATATTTTGATGTATGCGTAACCTATGCCAAGCAAGGCTCACAGGACATCTACATTAAAATAAATATTCATAACCGTTATACAAAAAGTGCAGGAATAACCGTATTGCCTACCCTATGGTTTTATACCCGATTAAGTAACCAGGGGCTTGCAGAAAAACCCCTGATCACTGATCATAATAAAACAACTGTAAAGGCCACTCACCAAAGATTGGGAACCTATTATTTATACTTCCCGAAAACACGGGCTACCTTCTATACTGAAAATGAAACCAATACCCAAAAAGTTTCAGGAATACCTAATGCAACTCCTTTTGTAAAAGATGCATTTCATGATGGCATAATAAAGAAAAAAAATGTAAGGGCACTTCGCAAAAGCACCTCCGGGACAAAATTTGCCCCAATATATGATTACACTATTGAAGGCGGCGAATCAAAAACTATTTACCTGCGCCTCACTGATAAAGAACTTGATAATGCTTTTGAAGAAGGCTTTGAAAATATTTTTGTATCCCGTAAAGCTGAGGCAGATGATTTTTACAATGCTATTCTTCCGAAGCATACTACATCTGAAATGAAAAATATCCAGCGGCAGGCGCTTGCAGGCATGTTGTGGAGTAAACAGTTTTATCACTATGATGTAGAAAGATGGCTTAGCACCAGTGATGGTATTACGCCGGTAAATCCCGGTAAGCTTAATGGCCGTAATCATGAATGGAAGCATCTGAAAAATCAGGATATAATTTTAATGCCCGATAAATGGGAATATCCCTGGTATGCCGCATGGGATCTTGCTTTTCATTGTATACCAATGGCCATGCTCGATCCTGGTTTTGCCAAACACCAGTTGCTGCTTATCATGAGAGAGTGGTATATGAAACCCGATGGGCAATTGCCAGCATACGAATGGCATTTCAGCGATGTAAATCCACCTGTTCAGGCATGGGCCGCACTGCAGGTTTATCGAATAGAAAAATCTATGACGGGCAAAGAAGATATATCCTTCTTAAAAAAAATATTCCACAAGCTTATCATCAATTTTACCTGGTGGATTAACAGGAAAGATGCAAGTGGCAATAATATTTTCCAGGGCGGATTTCTGGGACTGGATAATATCGGGGTTTTTAACAGGAGTATTGAAATGCCCGGAGATCACCGGCTAGAGCAGGCTGATGGAACGAGCTGGATGGGAATGTATGCCCTTAACATGATGGACATGGCATTGGAAATTGCTATGGTTGATGAAACTTTTGAGGATACAGCAACCAAGTTTTTCGAACACTTTGTACTCATTGCTGAAGCCCTTAATCAATATGGGTTATGGAATGATACTGATAAGTTTTTTTATGATATCCTTTCCAGGTCAGGGTCTAATCCTGTTCATTTACGCATACAGTCTATAGTAGGTATTACTACATTATTTGCAGTATCTGTAATTGAAAAACAGGTTCGTGATAAGCTGCCTGATTTTAAGAAAAGAATTACATGGCTCGAAAATTACCGCCTTAAACATAACCGTTTCTGGCCCAATGAAGAACGTACCGGGGGTGAAACAATTTTATTATCTCTTGTTCAGCAGGAAAGACTGAAAAATATCCTGGAACATTTATTAAATGAAGAAGAATTCCTTTCGCCGGGAGGCATCAGGGCTTTATCAAAGTACCATGAAAAAAATCCTTATGCAGTTACTATTGATAATGTTGAATACACCATTCAATATGATCCCGGGGACTCCACTTCTAATCTTTTTGGGGGCAACTCCAACTGGCGTGGCCCTGTTTGGATTCCTATAAATTACATTATCATCCAGTCAATCCGTAAGTACGGGGAGTTTTATGGAGATGATCTGTTGGTGGAATGCCCTGCCGGATCCGGCAATAAAATAAATCTTAACCAGGTTGCAGATGTACTGGCAAACAGGGTTATCAGTTTGTTTACTAAAGATGAAGAGCAAAAGCGAAGCCTGCATGGTAAGTACAATTGGTTTTATCAGCGCCCCGGTAATGAACACCTTCTTTTATTTTACGAATACTTTCATGGCGATAATGGTAACGGACTTGGAGCAAGTCATCAAACCGGTTGGACGGCACTTGTAGCTCAATTGATAAGTGAAATGCAGGTTGCAAACTCAAATTAAATAAGTTACTATCTTCAAAGCTAATTTGTTTTAGGCTAGCCAAACTAAAGATTATCCGGCACTGTAAAATCTTTATTACTTTTATTTTCATCCGAGCCGATATACTCCAATATCATTTCATTTCAATCAACAACAGTCCAAATCCAAATGTCAGTTCCCAGCTTTACTAAGAAAACTCAACAACAAAACAAAAAATGAACTTTTATTTATAAATTTAGCAGCGGTACGGGGAGAAGGAATTTCGCCTGCACAAGCTGCCGAACTTTGGCAGAAATACAATGAGACACTTCGCTACCATAATGATTCTAATTTTGACCCTTAACTGTTTTGGACAGAAGTATCAGTTTGATAAGACAAAGGTTTCCAGACAGACACAACAAATTGTTGCAAAAATTGAGAAGGTTAATGAGCTTATGGGAAGTGCTGTTTATTATGCCGGCATACGACCTAAGCAATTTGACAACTTCACCGAATTACAAAAGAAAGCGCCCAAGGATGAGTTAATGGAGTTAACAAATCATCCCAACGGTGTTGTTCGTTGTTATTCGTTTTGGGCATTAACTTATGACACTTCAATTAACTTGTTGCCATTACTGGTTAAACACATTAATGATGATGAAAGTGTAAATACACAATTTGGCTGTATTGGCAGCGGCGAAAAAGTAGGTGACTTTTTTATAAATCTTGCCACTCCACAATATGTGGACTTGTACTCGAAAAAACTCGACAGTGCAAATCTCAATGTAATTGATAGCTTCCTCATTTACACACCAAATAATCTATACGCAAAAGAAAAAGCAATTAGCAGAGCTAAATTAACAGATAGACTTTATCTCAGAGTAAGAGACTTAGTGATAAAAAGTAAAAATCAATCGGTGTTGGTTACTTTGGCTAAATTTCAAAAAGAGCAAGATGTTCCAATAATATTGAAAAATAAGACCGGCAATAAATTTGATGATGGTTACTTTTTTACATATCAAGCAATTAGTGAATTTCCACACCCTGACTTTATTCCACTTCTTGAAGAGAACTTAAAAAAAACACTTGAAAATGACCATTACAGCACTGAATGGAGAGAGTTGTATAAAGCAATTGCAAGTTATAAAAACAACAAAGCAGTTGAATTATTAAACATCCCCTTTACTCAAGTCAAACACGAAAACATAAGGGAGTATCATATTGATTTTGTATTTGGAGCCATACAAAAGTTTAAATCTGCTCTTTATGACAATTTGCTTTGGAAATATGGGCTGACGAAAAGAAAATTTCACCTGAAGTCTTTAAATATTTAAGTGTTCAAAACCCTCAAAGGGCTTATGACTTAACAAAGGAGACACTTCAAGCACCAGAAAATTTCGATTTTACGAACGATATGAATGACTATGAAAATATGGGCAATTCAGAAAATCTTTTAGAAACTATGCTAAACGTGGTTCTTAATCAAGATAGGACATTTGCAGTTCAAGTTATAAACAGAAACTTATTAAACGAAGACATTCCCACCTTTCAATATTTTGCAGTTAAATCAGCAGATTTAAAGGACACATCCTTTGTAGGACAACTTTTTATCAGACTTGAAAAAGACGACAATGCTCATATATATTTAAAAGCAGCAGAAGCTCTTATTGCATTCAACAGCAAAGAAATTAATAACCGAATAGTAAAAACAAAAAAGATAAACGGTAATTTGACTAAAGATTGGGGAGGCGATGAGTTCAGTAAATTATTAAAAAGTAAAAACATCGAGTGAGCTGCACAATAGGCGATTGGCAATATGGCGGGACGATCAATATATTCTCAGCTTTTGTTTCGCTATCTGACTTTAGTTCCCGGCAACGAATAACACGGGCAATAGAATACACGATGATTTTTTATTTATAAATTTAGCAATAGTTACGGGTGACTATTTTCAAACCACCACATCCTGTAGTTTTAATTTCAAAATTTCACATGCGTTTTTTAAAATGGTTAGTCATCATTCTTATTCTTGTCTGGATTATTTATTTGCTTGGCCCAAGCCCTGTTAAGCCTGTGTATGCTACTACAATGCCTGCTGTGCCTGCTCAATCAACTTTACTTGAAGGCTACATAAAAACTAATGAAGCGCAGCATAAGTTAAAGCCAAATAATGAGGCAAGAATTGTTTGGGCAAATGATTCATTGAAACAAAAAACAGAATATGCTATCGTTTACCTGCATGGCTTTTCTGCGTCGCAACAGGAAGGTAATCCCATACATATAAATATCGCAAAAGAGTTTGGCTGCAATCTTTACTTATCACGCCTTGCAGAACATGGTATAGATACTACAGAGCCAATGGCTAATCTTACAGCAGATAAATATTGGGAGTCTGCAAAGCAGGCATTGGCAATAGGTAAACAATTAGGTAATAAAATAATATTGATGGGGACTTCAACAGGTGGCAGCAATGCCTTACAACTTGCAGCCTCATATCCCAAAGATATTGCAGCGCTTATTTTAATGAGCCCAAACATTTCCATTTTCGACGAAAATGCGTACTTGCTTAATAATCATTGGGGATTGCAATTGGCTAAAATGATTACAGGCAATGATCACATAACTTCACGGGATAGCAGGCCTGTATTTAAAGAATATTGGTATCATAGTTACCCGCTGGAGCCGCTGGTGCAGTTGGAGGAAATGCTTGAAACCACCATGACAAAGCAGACGTTTGAAAAAGTAAGGCAACCTGTACTGATGCTTTATTATTATAAGGATAGTGTACACCAGGATAGTGTTGTAAGTGTTGCTGCCATGCACAGAATGTTTGATGAGCTTGGTTCCCCAATAAAGATAAAACAAGCGGTGCCTAATACCGGCGACCATGTTATAGCGAGTTATATAAAATCCAAAGACCTCCGGAGTGTGCAACTTGCTATTGAAGATTTTATGCAGCAAATATTAAAGCTGAATAAAGTTAAAAATGTTATTATCAATGATAGTATTCAGTTAAGACATTAATATTCCTTTAATTTTTATCAAAGGTTTTTGATAGTTTATTTGAAGGGCTTCAGCAAACTTTTATTGTTGCATAAGGTTCCATGCGTTAATTCATCGAATCTATTCGTTGCTTTGTCGAAAACATTTATGTTTTTGCTTGCCTCATAATAGCTTTAGTGTTCCTTTAGGCTATTAACGGGCAACTGATTAAAAATTATAATAAAAATTTTTTAAATGGAATATGATAATGACCGGATAATAAAGCACGCCTCTAAAATTGAAATATTTTATTGGGGAATGCTATGCCTGATGAATCCATTGGTGAACAGCTTAAGCCTCTTTTCATCTGATATAATAATGTGGCCGGTATTATTACTTGTTAGTATTCTTATTCTTCCGGCTTATCTTTTTTATTCTGTATTTATTATACCCAGGTTTCTTTTTAAAAACAGGTACCTGATTTTTGTGCTTACCAGTTTATTATTTTTTATTACAATCCATCTTTTATTATTGGCCCTTTATTCTATCATATTAAAGTTCGGATTATCTCCATATGAACAATCTTATTTTACCTATAACTATAATACCATGGGCAGGGAGTGTTTGTGGGCACTGATCAATATGTCGCTGGCTGCCGCCATTACTTTTATTAAAAAAGGATTAAATGAAAAAGATCTTCTTCTACATCTTCAAAAAGATAATATCGCATTTCAATTGAAATATTTACGTGCCCAATTGAATCCTCATTTTCTTTTTAATACTTTAAACAGTGTGTACTCACTTTGCCTGCAGAAATCAGACAAAGCACCTGAGCTGGTTGTAAAATTAGCCGACCTTATGCGCTATCTTATCTATGATTGCAATGAAGACAAGGTTTCGTTAAACAAAGAAATTGAGTTTATTCAAAATTATGTTGACATTGAAAAAATAAGATATAAAGCAGATGTCAGGTTTTCTGTTGAAGGGGAAACCGATGGAATAATGATAGAGCCTTTTTTATTTATCTCTTTTATAGAAAATGGTTTTAAACATGCCTTTGATAATTCATTTACTGAGCCATTTATTTATATAACTATAAAAGTTGAACCAGAACAGATAGTGCTGAATGTGATTAATAATTCCAATGTTGACCTGGAAACCCAGGCAAAAAGAATAATTGGTAAAGGCATTACCAATAGCAAGAGCCTGCTGGAATTATTATATCCTGCTTCTTATGCGCTCAATATTATTCAGACAGATAAGGAAGAAGCAAGAAAAAGTAGTTTAAGAATTAAAAATGCAAAGGAGCGTTTAGAAACCTTGTACCCGGATTCTCATACGCTTGATGTAATTTTAAGTAACAGTGCCTTCACCGTATCGTTAATAATAAAATCGAGGTTTGCTTGATAAAATGTATTATTGTTGAAGACGAAATACTGGCTCAAAATGTTATCGAAAGTCATCTGCAAAAAACAGAAAAGTTTAAATTAATACAAGTTTGCAATAATACTCTTGAGGCAAAAGATACCTTAATTAACTACGACGTTGATCTCATCTTCCTCGATATACAACTACCCGGAATGACTGGGCTGAATTTCTTGCGCACCCTTGTAAACCCGCCACTGGTAATACTTACAACAGCACATGCGGAATATGCCCTGGAAAGCTATGAATACAATGTGATAGATTACTTGCTTAAACCCATTTCCTTTGAGCGGTTTTCGAAAGTGCTTGGTAAGATTGAAGGCCGGTTATTTACCCAGGTAACAAAAGAAGAAGATCATTCAATTAATGATCACATTTTTATAAAGAGCAACAATAAATTTTTTAAGATTAATTTTTCTGAGATCATTTATATTGAGGGCATGAAAGATTACCTGAAAATTTATACAAAAGAATATAAACTTGTAACTCATAAAACTATGGGCGAGATGGAAAAAGCGCTGCCCTTAAACCAATTCATAAGAGTTCATAAATCTTACATAGTTGCGGTAGCTTATATCCGGAGCGTGTATAAAAACAGCATTGAAATGGAAAAAGTAACAATACCAGTTGGCAATAGTTATAAGGATAGAATAATGAATTTTATAGATAGAAAACCGAAATAATTCACCTAGGTTCTCTCCATATATTATTTTCTGCCTGTAGCAGCCCATAGGATGCCTGCATAAATATGATTCAAAAATACCGGATCACTAAAATTGGCTGGTATATGACCGAGAGCTGTATAAAAAGACCTTCCTCCATCATAGTTATGATACCAGGCTAATGGATGCAAATCACCCATTCCATCAGTTTTTTTTGCACCCCAGTCTACTTTTGGATTATATGTTTTTTCATCTACTGCCAATATGTAGTTCAGCCCCTGAATTTTTTCAGGACCAAATTGATATTCTTCATCAGTCCATAACCTGTTATGAAATCCATCCAGACCCGGGAAGTTATTATCAAGCACTTTTAATTTAGCCGTTTGAACAGGAGGATGAATATAAAACATTCTGCCCACCAGTTTCGTGTACCATTCCCAATCATATTCAGTATCCGATGCACTATGGATACCTACATAGCCTTTTCCTGATTGGATAAATCTTTCCATAACTTTTTTCTGGGCAGTGTCAAAAATGTTACCGGTTGTATTTAAAAATATAATGAGTTGAAATTGTTGCAGAAATTTATCCGTGAAGCTTTTGGGATCATCAAAATATACTACATCAAAAAAATTTCTTACTCCTAATTGCTGTATAGCCAAAACACCTGAATGAACAGATTCATGACGCCATCCATTTGTTGTAGTTACCAGTAAGGCTTTAAATTGTTTTTGCTGGGCTCCGGCAGTAAAGCAGCTATAAGCCTGCAAAAATAGAACTACAATAATAAATTTTACTCTTTCCATATGCAGGTTTTTTTTTATTGAGATTAGTGATGTTTTTTATTCCTTCATTTTACCGGATTTTTTCAGATACCGTATAGTAAAATAATAAGCTCCGAGAATAAGCATGGTAATACCAAACAAACAATTGCGCATGTATACGTGTCCGGA
>JBDSAQ010000428.1:0-5889 GCA_039922095.1 Ginsengibacter sp.
ATGGGAGATTGGGCGGAATGGTGTTTGGAAGGGTAAATGAAGAACTGATACAATTGAATGAAGCTACCCTTTGGAGTGGTGGCCCGGTAAGATCTATGGTTAATCCTGCAGCATATAATTATTTGGAGAAAGCCAGGGAAGCATTGTTCAAAGGTGAATACGCAGAGGCTAATAAATTGGTTAAAAATATGCAGGGACTCTATACAGAAAGTTATATGCCACTGGGTAACCTGGTGATTAAACAAAATTTTGCAGACACCACAGTTTCAAATTACTACCGTGATCTTAATATAGAGGATGCTATCGCCACTACAAAATTCACTATCAATGGAGTTAATTATAAGCGTGAGGTTTTTGCCACAGCGCCCGATGGACTAATTGTGATAAAATTATCCTGTAACAAACCGAGGCAGCTGAATTTAAATATAGAAGCAAACTCAGTTTTGCATTTTCAGAAAAAAGCAGTGAATAATAATGAGCTTATGCTGAGCGGTAAGGCTCCGGCTCATGTTGATCCCAGCTATGTGCAATATAATGAGCAACCTGTTATTTATGATGATACATCTTCATGCAGAGGAATGCGTTTTGAATTACTGATAAAAGCATCTTCTAAGGATGGTACTATTTCCACAGATACAAATGGCATTCATATTAACAGGGCGAGTGAAGTTGTCATTTTACTTTCCGCAGCTACCAGCTTTAATGGTTTTAATAGATGCCCTGATAAAAATGGAAAAAATGAGCATGAGTTAGCTACCGGGTATTTGGTGAAAGCCGGGGCAAAAAGTTATACAGATTTAGTAAAAGGGCATCTTACAGATTTTCATAAATACTTTAAGCGTGTATCATTAACAATAAATCCGGGGGAAAAAAACAAATCTTTTATGCCTGCAGATGAACGCCTGGAGGCATATGCCAAAGGCAGTGCTGATGCAGGTTTGGAGGCCTTATATTTTCAATACGGACGTTACCTGCTTATATCCTCTTCCCGAACCCCCAGCGCTCCTGCTAACCTTCAGGGTATCTGGAATAAAGAATTAAGACCACCATGGAGCAGTAATTATACAACTAATATCAACGTGCAAATGAATTACTGGCCAGCAGAAGTAACGAATTTGTCTGAAATGGCTTCACCCCTTTTTGATTTGATAAAAAATCTGTCCGTGAATGGTAAAGAAACAGCACAAAGTTATTACCATGCAAAAGGATGGGTAGTGCATCACAATTCGGATATATGGGCAACAACAAATCCTGTGGGTGATTTAGGAAAAGGAGACCCTACATGGGCTAACTGGTATATGGGAGCTAATTGGTTAAGCCGGCATTTATGGGAGCACTATTTATTTACAGGCAATAAACAGTTTTTAAAAACTGCTTACCCCATAATGAAAGGTGCTGCGCTATTTACCTTAGATTGGCTGATAAAAGATAAAGATGGATTTCTTGTAACCGCACCATCTACTTCACCTGAAAATACTTTCTATTATGACAGTTCTAAAAAAGGGGATGTGTCTGTTGCAACAACAATGGATATGGGAATTATCAGGGACCTTTTTTCAAATATTATTGAAGCGGGCAAAGTTTTAAATACTGATGCTTCATTCCGTGATACTATCATCCAAAAGAAAAAACAACTCTATCCTTTTCATGTGGGATCAAAAAACCAGTTACAGGAGTGGTATAAAGATTTTGAAGACGTAGATCCTCATCACCGTCATACTTCTCATTTATATGCTTTACATCCGGCACATGAAATTTCACCACTTACCACACCTGAGCTGGCAGCTGCTGCAAAGCGTACATTGGAATTGAGAGGTGATGATGGTACTGGCTGGAGCCTTGCCTGGAAAGTAAATATGTGGGCAAGATTATTAGATGGGAATCATGCATACACTCTTTTTAAAAATTTATTAAGATTAACCAGGGAGAATAATACTCATTATAATACAGGTGGCGGCGCCTATCCCAACCTTTTTGATGCACACCCCCCTTTTCAAATTGATGGAAATTTTGCCGGTACTGCAGGTGTTGCGGAAATGCTTTTACAAAGTCAAAATAGTGAGCTGCATTTATTACCAGCTCTGCCAAACACATGGAAAAGCGGCACAGTAAAAGGGTTAGCCGCAAGAGGAAATTTTATCGTAAATATTAACTGGAATGATGGTAAAGTTTCAATGGCAAAAATTCTTGCAGGAATTGGTGGTATTTGCAAAATAAGAACACAGCAAATGGTTATAATGAAAGAATTGAATATTTCTTCAAAACCTTCATCAATTGGCTATATACTTTCGTTTAAATCTGTAAAGGGTAAAACTTATACGATCATGCCGATAAAGAAAAATTTATAATATCAGCCGCAGAGCTATCTTCTTTATGATATTAATGAGAGAATAGGTTTCTTTAATGTTTGCCGAACAGTTTGCTTGAGGCACAAAGACGCATCAGGTTCACCGCCTTTTATAACTGTCAAATCATATTCTGAATTTGCAACCCTTTATAATATTGCAGAAGAGTTAGTTAACTTTCATGAACTTTTTATTGATTATGAATTTATCATTTGATATTCTCATAATATAAGTACCTGGACTGAGTGAAGAAATATCTACCTTAATTTTATTATTGGATAAAACTAAAGGGAGGGTTTTTAAAAGACTACCAGACAAATCCATTATAGATAAATTCGCTTTCTGATAGCTTTGTAAGCTTTCAAAATTGATCTGAATAGAATTAGTTGCCGGGTTAGGGGACAATTGAAAATCTAAAAGATCAGAAGGCTGAGGGGTATAAATCTCATTTGCACTTCTGCTTAGGAATGTTTGAGGCTTTACAGTTATATAAACGTTTGATGAGGTAGTAACAAAACCACTATCATCATAAGCTTTAGCAGTAATTACAAAATTACCGGCCCGGGCATTGTTCCATGTATGTTTATACTTAGGATACCTTTCAGTTCTTAATAAAGATGTGCCTCTGTAAAATTCCACTTTACTTATTGTGCCATCTGCATCATTTGCATCGGCAGCTAATTCAATATCTGCACCCACAGTAAAGATTTGATTATTTGCAGGGCGAGTGAGATTTATCGTAGGTGGAAGGTTGGCAGCTATTATTGAAATGGTAACAGGGGAGGATGTTGACACCAGGGAACCATTATCTGTAGCCTTCGCCGTTAATGTATAGATACCCGCCGGGGCATTTTCCAATGTATAGCTATATGGGCTGGTAGTATCTGTCCCAAGCCAAATATTCTCATTATAAAATTCAACTTTACTTATTAAGCCATCATCATCAATTGCCGTAGCATTTATAGTAATATTTTCTGATGTAGTAAATGTTGCGGTATTTGCGGGACTGGTAATATTTACTACAGGCGCTATATTTGGGGCTTCTACAGAAACAATAACAGGCGACGAAATTGACACCAGTGAATCATTGTCAATAGCCTTTGCAGTTAACGTATATGTACCTGCGGGAACACTTTTCCACGTACAACTATATGGGCTGGTCGTATCAGTGCCCAATAACTTGTTCCCACTATAAAATATAACTTTCATTATTGTTCCATCCGTATCTGCTGCCGTAACTTTCATTGCAATATCTGTTACCGATGCATTGAAGATTGTACTATTTTCAGGGCTGGTTAAACTTACTGTAGGTGGGATATTGGGAGCCTCAATTGAAATGGTAACAGGAGCTGAAGTTGTAGTCATGGATCCATTATCGGTAGCCTTAGCCGTAATTGTATATTTACCTGCAGCAAGCTTTTTTAAGCTAAGAGTGTATGGACGAATATTATCTGTACCTACTAATATATTTCCTTCATAAAATTCTACTTTACTTATTGAACCATCATCATCAACAGCAGTGGCGTTTATCGTAATATCTGCTGTTGAACTAAAGACTGAATTATCCGAAGGATTGGTAATTTTTACAACAGGGGCTAAATTGGGAGTTCTTACTGCAATCGTAACAGGTGATGATGTAGTTACAAGTGAAGTATTGTCAATGGCCTTTGCAGTAATTGTATAATTACCTGCTGAAACATTTTTCCATATAAAACTATAGGGTCTTGTATTATCAGTACCCAGCAAGGTATTCCCTTTATAAAATTCAACTATACTTACTGAACCGTTCTCATCCTCTGCCGTAGCAAATATCGCGATACTTTCATGTGCTTTAAAGTTCTCATTATTACCAGGACTTGTAATATTTACTACAGGAGCTGGATTAAAAGGTTTTACAGAAATGATAACTGGCGAAGATATTGTTGAGAGAGTTTTATTATCAGTGGCTTTTGCTGTAATTGTGTAATTACCTATTGCTACATTCTTCCATGTAGCAGAATATGGGCTCGTGTTATCCGTACCAATTAAAATATTTCCTGAAAAAAATTCAACTTTACTAATCGAACCATCTCCGTCAAACGCTGTAGCGTTAAGTGTAATACTACTAACAGGTGCCGTAAAACTTGTGTTATTGGCCGGGCTTACAATACTTACTGATGGGGCACTGTTTGATGACTTTACTGAAATGGTAACGGGAGATGACAGTGTCACGGAAGAGAGATTATCAAAAGCTTTTGCAGTAATTACATGCGTTCCTGCGCCTACATTCATCCATCTAAAAGTATATGGAATTATCTTATCTGCTCCTAATAATGTATTTCCTTCGTAAAATTCAACTTTACTAATTGAACCATCTGCATCAGTCGCATTGGCGCTTATTGTAATATTTACTACTCCCGGAGAATAACTTGTATTATTTACAGGGGTGTAAATATTTATTGTAGGCGGAATATTTGGGAGTTCAACAACTATAGTTACTGGAGAAGAAATTGTACTTGTCGAATTATTATTAATTGCATTTGCGGTAATTGTATGTGCTCCCGTTGCAACATTCTTCCAAACAAAACTAAATGGGCTTGTGTTATCCGTACCAAGTAAAGTATTTCCTTCATAAAATTCAACCTTGCTAATTGTGCCATCTGTATCAGCCGCAGTAGCATTAATTGTAACATTGGAAGAGGGAAGAAAGGTTGCATCATTTGCAGGGCTGGTAATACTTACTGTGGGTCCAGGCCTGGATTTTATTAAAATTGCAGAAGTATAGGGCTGGAGGGTTATGCTATTTAAATAGCTTTTGCTTTTAGCATCTACATAGCTTCCATTTAAAGCAACGGATTTACTGACATTAGTTGGGTTATATTCAAATCTGATGGAATCATCAGGATTTGTTACTGTTGCATTTGCTTCATAGAGTTCAATATTATCAAGATAATATTTGCTTGCATTATCCACCTTAAACACCAGCGTAGCCGACACATCGGTGGGTAAAGATGAAAATAGGACTTCGTAATCATTGCGGTCTTTACCTACTTTACGGTACTGTATTGGAGTAAGGATAGTATATGGGTAGGCAAGCTGCCTTAAAAATGTTCCTATAGTCATGTTACTGTCCACAGTACCTCTGACACTATATTTTAAAAGATAATTTTTCCCTGCAGTAAGATCACCGATTCTTGTATATACAGTAGAATTTCTATCAGATGGGGTTACCTCTAAATAGCTGTCATCTAAAAGCCCTGATATACCTAAAGAAACAGAACATGAACTTAAGATCATTCCCTTAACTGTTGATAAGATGCTATTAGAGACTTTATTTGTACCTACTATTGATTTAAGTTTATAAGGTATAATCTCTTTCGGTGTTTTCTTTGAACCAGCGTCTTTTTTATATTGTTTTTGCCATGCTTCTAAATCAAGGGTTTGAGAAACCGATTCTTTTTGTTTTACAAAGTTGTTAGAAATCAGCAAGCCGTTATCTAAGGGCCTTGCATAGTAATTACTATCAAGCTTGCCAAAAAGAGCAATGTCATCTGCGTTTGATATA
>JBDSAQ010000429.1:0-5046 GCA_039922095.1 Ginsengibacter sp.
ACTGACCTGCTGAAAAAATCGGTGAGAGTTTTAAAAAAAGAAGGGTTTTCTTGCAGACACTAAATAAGGTTTTTAAATTATACAAACATACGTGTAAGTATTACTTTTAAGCGGTGTAAAATAGACTTTATAGTGGGTTGATTTGGACAATGTAATTTTTTGTCTCTGAAAAAAAATACTATGAGACATCTCGCCATAATTGTCTTGTAGACAGTCCACCGATGACTTTGCAAATTGTCGTTTGAAAAGATGTCTATTTATTCTACTTATTAGTCATTAAGGTATCAGGTTGTAAGTGACCCGGGTCTACCTTTGAAGAATCAGTAACTATAGGATGTGTATCTGTCATATTAGAATTAGTTTCAGGAGCTAATATTGTTGAGTCATTATTTGTTTCTCCTTTTTGTTCAGTGTTGTTGCAGGCAATAACTCCCCCTGCGATAGCAACAGTTATAAATATATTTTTCATTTTCATTTTAAGGGTTTTTATTATAAAGCACAAAACTGATATGTATTATGATAGAATATAAAAACTGCCGGAATAATATTTTTTGGTTTGATCGTCAACATAGCAAATATATCTTTTTATACGAAGGGTAATTCCAGCAATCAGAGAATGGTATTATGCATGTTATAAATGGAAGTAACCCAGATCAGAAGTTTGTCTTTGTATTACCCGCCTATACTTTATTAAAAGGCTTTGGTGTCACATCGCCTTTTTGAATTCAGGTTGAGAACCTTTAGTTTTTTCAAAAGGAATAATTTCATTAGTTACAAAATACATATCAATCTCTCCAACATTTTTTGCATAAATTTTGCCCCGGTGATCACATGCATAATTATTTTTTATTTCTTCATAGGTGGCTGCTGAAATATTTATCATACCCGCCACACCATTGCTTTCCATACGGCTTGCTATATTTACGGTGCTCCCCCATATATCGTAAGCGTATTTCTTTTTTCCCACTACGCCTGCAACTACCGGCCCCACGTGTATTCCAATCCTGATATCCCATACATCCATGCCATTATCAATTCTTGTTTTATTATACTCCTGCATAAAATCAAGCATTTTCAGGCCGGCTCTTACTGTATTGCATGCATTATCTTTTTGATAAGATGGTATACCGCCTGCACACATATATGAATCCCCTATTGTCTTAATTTTTTCAAGGCCATATTTTTCCATAATATTGTCAAATGCCATAAAACAGATATTTAATTCTTCCACAATTTGCGACGGTGTCATTTTATCGGCCATCGAAGTAAACCCTTTAAAATCAGTAAACATAACTGAAACAGATTCATAATGGCGTGGAGTTGCATGCCCCGTAGACTGTAATTCTTTTGCTACTTCAGAAGGTAATATGTTTAATAATAAACTTTCAATTTCAGCATTCTGGCGATCTAGAATTTTGTTTGTCCTGGCTTTTATACGGTAATTTCTATAGATAACAAAAGCAAGTATTCCGGCAAGAATCAAACCGACGATAAGTGAATTTCTCGCAACTCTTTGCCTTCTTAATTCCAGATCGCTAAGCTCATTATCTTTTTTTAGAATAGCTATTTCTCCCTGTTTCTTTTGCAGATCAAAATCAAACTGAAGGCTGGCGAGTTTTTTATCTTTATCGTTATTATATAACGTATCATTGTACTGGTCGTACATTAAACGGGAGGTATATGCATTTTTAAAATCCCCGGTTGAGTCATAGCAGGCAGCCATATCTTTATAGATATCGTGTAATTCAGTAATCGCACTTATTTCTTTACCATAATTTTCAGCTTCTTTAAAATAATTTAAGGCTGATACCCAATCCCCAAGTTTTATATACACTTTACCTATACCTTGCAGAGATTGCACCATATCAAGCTTTCCATTTAATTTTTTCGCAATAGCATAAGCCTGCCTGTGATTTTCAATTGCCAACTTATACTTTTTTTGACTGAAATATAATTTACCAATTGCATTGTATGAACCAGGGGTGTTCTCAGAATTGCCATAAGCATTTAAAGATTTTTTTAAATAAGTAAGTGCCAGGGAATCTTGTTTTAGGGTTATATAAATATTTCCCAAATTAACAGATACAGTACCAATAGCATCGTTGTCGCCTAATTCTTCGGCCATAGGAAGCGCTTTCAAATCATAATATAAAGCCTTATTCAATGTAGAATTGTTACCGGAATAAATTGCACCTATATTGGATGTTGCTGTTAATATTCTAAGTTTATTTTGCGCTTTTTCTGCTACCTTAAGTGAACCTAAAAAATACTCCAGGGCTTTCGTATCATCTCCCTGGTTCATATAAATAGCGCCAATGTTATTTTCAAGATTGGATATACCATTAAGATCATTAACGGCCTGATATATTTTTAGTGATTGGTGATAATAATCAAGCGCTTCTATATTTTTACCCTGGTAATAATTAGCAATACCAATATTTTTTAAAGCTATGGCAGCGCCAGGCTTAAAATTTAATTTATCGGAGAGTTTCTTGGCACTAAGGCTTAATTGTATTGCTTTTTCCGGATCGGTTGCAAAATTATTTTTACTTTCTAAAAGCAAAGTATTTATTGTATTGGTATCCTGCTTAACTAAATTAGTACTTGCACCATTTTGTGCATCAGCAATGTGTACGTACCCTATCAGGCAGGCATACAGGCAGATTTTTTTAAGAAGCATAAATTAGTTTAGTTACTAAATAATTATTGAAATAAAGATTATCTCAACCAACTTACAACTTCACAAAAGATATTCTTTTAAAACCATCCTTGTCTTTAATCTTTATAAAATACATACCCTTTTGCAAAGCGAATATATTCAATTCGATTTTGCCTGATGATATTGTTCTGGCATCAACAAAATAATTTCTTCCGCTCATATCTGTCACTTGTATCCTTTGCTGATTATCGAACTGGCCCGTAGTTGTTACCATTAATTTATCAATAGCAGGGTTAGGAAACACTCCGGTTTTTTGAGCAATGATTTCATATTCTTTTTTAGAGTTAGCTGCCTGCGGCGAAGCTCTTTGCGCTAGTAAAGTTTGCTGAACTGTGAAATGAACAGTAAGTCGGGCGCCAGGCATACCTGTGCCGTTTGCTTTTGAATATGGAATTGCAGTTAGAGTATGCGCACCCAAAGGCAATGGCCATGAATGATAATCGCCTGAAGGCTTATCGCCGCCCACAGAATAAGGAGCGCCGTTTTCTGTACGTATTTTCACCCCGTCAAATATGAATACCACACTACCCACTCTTGCAGGATTTGTGGTGGCCTTTATATTTAATTTAGATGCAGGTAAAGCATTTAATTCAATAACACTTCCTTCAGCAACGGGCAGTAACTCATTGCCTGAATCAGAATTAACAAGTGTAAACCTTTCGACTTTATGGCCGCTTACTGTAAAATGTATTGTAAGTGGTATGCCGGCAGTGCCTTTACCATTTGAGCCTGCATAAGGAATTGCTGTAAGAGTATGTTCGCCTAAAGGCAATGTCCAGTAATGATAATCGCCGGGAGGACTGTCGCCGCCGATGGCAAAAGGTGCGCCGTTTTCAGTACGTACAATTTTGCCATCTAAAATAAATACTACGCTTGCCGGGTTAGCAGCGCCGGCGTTAGCCCTTATATTAAGTTTTGTAAATGGCAAAGTGTTTATATCAAAATTACTTCCATCAGGTATTGGCTGTATAGGTGTATCTGTTTGTGCATTTATAAGGGTAAAACTTGTTAATGAGCGATTGTAAGGCTTTACCTCCAACTTACCATTTATATAGATTTTTACATAATTAGAATCTCCGGGGAAAGTAAATGGAGATGGTTTAATTGTATAAAATCCGGGCATGCCCGTGAAGGCAGGCATAAGTGTACACGGCGGGCCAAAAGCAGGGCCAGTGGCTGCATCCTGGTATTGATACCCGGTGATAGTAGAAATTAATGGAGGTAAAATTCCATTCTCCGATGAGATTGAATTTGCTGTAACATACAGCGGTGCCTTATTAATAGTTAGTTTACCAATGCCATAAGATATTTCAAAATTTGGTGAAATAAATGCCCCGGGTATAATAACCTGCTCACCCGCGGTAATGCCGGTTATCATGTTTGCAGGTCTCGTTGTAATGCTGTTGTTTATCGGATCAGGTGCATCTTCGGCACTTACAATTACTGCCACATTTGAATTGCTTGTTCCGCCTATGGTACTGCTGTTTAATAATGTTGGATCCCCGTTTACTAAAGCACGCCGAACAGTGCCAGTGCCACCATTCACCAATATGCCTGCAGTGCCATTTACTAAATTTTCAGAATTTACTAAGGCACGGCGGGTTGTGCCAGTGCCACCGTTAACTAAGGGAGATGTTGCCGGATCATCCTGATAATTTAGTACGGATTCAGGACTTACATCTGCAATATAACTTGTTTCAGTTGTGCCAGAGCCACTATTAACCAGGGCCCTTCTTGTGGTACCAGTTCCACCACTAACCAATATACTCATGTTATCAAAATCACTGTTTACTAATGCTCTGCGGGTGGTGCCTGTTCCCCCGTTTAGTAAGGCAAACAATGAATCTAACACTGAGGCCCCATGATAAAGTTCAAGGGTGTTTATAAGGCTGTCCGGGTTTTGAATGTTAGCCAAAGGGTCAAGCTGATAATTGAAATTTATTCCATGTATCTGCTGCCCGTAAATAAGCATTGTATCTTTTGGGCTGATTTTTAAAGGCAATTTTTGAACACTTAATGTACCGTCCTGAAACTCAAAAGTGTATTGATCTAAAATGGCTGCATCTGCAGGAACAGCAGGGTTTAAAGGATCAACGGGGTGTATAATATAAGGGCTTACATTGCTTGCTGTATTTGCAGGTGTTGTATAGGTTAAGTTATCAAGATGCAGATCCGCAGATGTTAAACCAGTGCTTTCAAGAGGAACTCCATCTACTGTAACAGTAGCGGTAAATGCAGGAAGAATTTCCCCGTATTTTTTTGTTTTATCATCGGCTTTTACTATTACAGGTTTTTTAGCAGCAGTAAAAAAGTATAAGCTTTCGGAA
>JBDSAQ010000430.1:0-4991 GCA_039922095.1 Ginsengibacter sp.
TGTATATTTGCGTATGAATAATACAAGTGCAAAAAAACTACCAGATACGCAAAAAAACAGGTGTCCAAATTTTTGCTTTGCGCAATCTAATGATTTTCCTTTCGTTCTTTCTTCAATGATATTATACCTCGTGTAATTTCAACTATTTCATTTTACAATAAAAATTGATTCGCACATTTCTTCATGGGACAAAAAGTTTTAAAAATCACGTATTATATATTTCATACCAGTTTTAACCCTTGAACTCTATTAATAAGTTATGAAATTTTATTATGATCTAAAAAAATGGGCTAAGGATTATGTAACCCTTGCTAAAGGGAAAAAGCCAAATCATGCAAATAAAACTGATAATTTTTATTCTATTGGATTAATTGATCAATCAATCTGCTCTCAAAATTTAGGTGATAACATTATTTCAGAAGCTGTAACTGAAGAGCTAAAAAGTATCTTCAGTTTTTCATACATAAATCATTTCCCGGGTCAGATTAACTCATCAATTGATTATACGCGTTTGCTATCAGCACAGGATTTCATATTTGTGGGTGGTACAAATCTTTTGAAATCAAACATGAATAAAAATCCTCAATGGAAAATTAATTCGTATTCAAAGTTTTTTTTAAAGAACAGGTTTATTTTAATGGGGGTAGGATGGTTTCAATACCAAAGTGAACCAAACAGCTATTCAGTTTCTTTACTAAAAGATATGCTAAGCAATAAATTTTTGCATTCTGTCCGTGATTCCTACACAGAAAAAAAATTGCATAGTATAGGAATTAAAAACGTTATCAATACAACCTGTCCCACTTTATGGCAAATTGATAATAAAATATGCAGCAACATTAATATATACAAATCGAATAATGTTGTTACAACTCTAACGTCTTATTATAAGGATCCTGAGGTTGATAAAAAGATTTTAAATATTCTTTGCGAAAATTATAAAAAAGTATATTTATGGCTTCAAGGCTTTAATGATTATCAATATTTTAAGAACTTATCTTTAGATAATCAGAACATAATTGTTTTAGACTCAAGCCTTACTGCATACGAAAATATTTTAAGTATTGATGATATTGAATACATCGGCTCACGGTTACATGGAGGAATTAAAGCCCTGAAAAAAGGGAAAAGAACATTAATTCTGGCAGTTGATAACAGGGCATATGAAATTAAAATAGATACCAACTTAAATGTAATAAAAAGAAGTGATTATATGAGTCTATTACTTTATCTTGAAAAGCCTTATCATACTTTAATAAATTTGCCGGTTGAGAATATAAAAAGATGGAAAGAGCAATTTTTATAGCAATTTTCAAAAACATTAACTTCCATAGCACGCTTATTGGTTTTCGTGACAAAGAAAGAATATGAGAATACTCTGGTTTACACCAACACCCTCTTTAGCGGAGGATTATTTAAAGAATACGCCCATGAACGGGGGCTTTATCAAAGCTTTGGAAAAAGAAATTCAGGACAAGGTAGAATTATCTATTGCATTTTATCATAGAGAAGAGTTACAATTCTTTGCATATGGCGAAACAATTTATTATCCTATAACACAAAACCATAATAGTTTTATTTCTACTTTAAAAAAAAGGTTGCTGAATGAAATTGAACCCATCAGTGATATTAATAAATGCAGAGATATTATAGATATAGTACAGCCCGATTTAATTCATATACATGGAACTGAGCGCCCATTCGGCTTAATCCTGAAATATACTTCAATCCCTACTGTAATTAGCATACAAGGGAATATTACCGCGTATGAACAAAAATTTTTTTCCGGTATATCCTGGTTGAGTGTATTAAAGTATACCAATTTAAAAAGCTGGTTTTTTTTTAATAGCTATCTAAGTCATTTTATTCGTTTTAAAAAACAAGCCATCAGGGAAAAAGCTATATTCAAACTCTCCAAAAATTTTATAGGCAGAACAAACTGGGACCGGCGGATTACAAAAGTATTATCACCAAACGCAAACTATTTTCATAATGACGAGGCATTAAAGGAAGTTTTTTACGAAGGAAAATGGGAGAAAAAATTAGAAGGCACCCTAAATCTTTTTACTATAAATGCACCTAATATTTACAAGGGGATTGAAACGTTAATTCATTGCGCTTACCTTCTTGACCAAAATAATATAGATTTTACCTGGAAAATTGCAGGTTTAAATACCAACGATAATCTTATATATATTGCCCGAAAAAGTATTCACAAAAAACTTTCCAAAAATATACAATTCGTAGGAAGGTTAGATGATAGAAAGATAAAAGAACACATCCTGGATTCCCATATTTATGTAGCAATTTCTCATATTGAAAATAGCCCGAATAGTTTGTGCGAAGCGCTGATTCTGGGGGCACCATGTATTGCAACAAATGCCGGAGGCACCTCCAACTTTATTGAAGACGGAAACGATGGTATTTTAATACAAGATGGCGATGCTTATTCCATGGCCGGTGCGATAATTGAAATGAAAGAAGATTATGACCGGGCAATTAATTATGGCATTAATGCCAGAAAAAAAGCATTAATAAGACATGATAAGGAAGTGATTGTAAGTGATCTATTAAAAATCTATAAAGATATTTTAGATAAAAAAAAATGAATAATTATAATAAAACTGATGAGAGGATATAAATTTTTATGGATTGATTTAGTAGAGCAACATATTAAGCGGGCACAAATAGTATATAATAAAATTTATTAAAAGTGTTATCAGTAATTATACCTTGTTATAATAGTGGGAAGCATATCAGAAGAGCTATAGATAGTGTTCTTAATCAAACCTATTTGAACTATGAAATAATTTTAGTTGATAATAATTCTTCTGACAATACCATTGATATATTAGATGAGTATAACAGAAAACATCCAGGGACCGTTAAAGTTTTTAATGAGCCAAAACAAGGATCCCCTTGTGCCAGAAATAAAGGCCTGTTTGAAGCAAAGGGTGAATGGATACAATTTCTGGATGCAGATGATGAATTATTACCGGAAAAATTTGCAAGCCAGATTGCCGTAGTAAATAATTCAATAATTGATGTTGTGGTTGCTCCAAGTTGCAGATACAAAATATTAAATAGTGGTAAAATAAAAAAAATACCCAGGCTCATTGAAACTGAAGACTTCTGGAAAGGACTTCTAACTTCAAAATTGGGTATTACGAGTGCTAATTTGTGGAGAAAGAAAGCGTTATTATCCATAGGAGGTTGGAATGAAAATTTAAATTCTTCACAGGAATATGATTTATTATTTCGTTTATTAAAAAACAACGCGGCTATTGGTTATTGCTCATTAATACAAACCATTGTGCATATTACCCCTGGCTCAATTTCTTTTAGTCAAAATGAAAATAGAATTGTAGAAATCATATACAACAGTATTAAATTAAGAATGGATATAAAGGAATACCTGGATTCAAAAGGAATGTTGACTAAAGAATTAGTTCGTTACGCAGATATGTATAATTATTCAACATTAATAATGATTAAACATAAACCATTGCTGCCTTTGTATTTTAGAAAGGGCAAAATACCTATGTATGTAAAGAAAACCATTAAGGAAAATCATTTTGATATTCCGTTTGTTTTTAAAATAAAATTGTATGTAAGACGTATTTTAAATATAGCACAGAAAAAATTTTTCAGTCTGCAATAATTATATCTATGTAAATCATAGTATTAATTATAAAACTGAATACAGGAGATAAAAGAAAATCAAACTTAAAACGGCTTTATCAAATGCACATTGGAATTGTTAGTATAATATCCACAGATTATTTATCCAGCTATTTAAGGTTATCAGGTAATGAACCTAAAGGAGCAGGACCTAATGGAGCAACAGCACCAACTCTTCTTGTTGATGAGTTGCTTAAAAGAGGATACAAAGTTTCTGTTTTTTCTTTAACAACTGAATTAGAATTGAATGAGACTTATACAGTTGAAGGAGATCAATTAACAATATACTATGGTGCTGCCAGAAAAAGGGTGAAGCATCAGATTTTAGACTTTTATAAACTTGAAAGAAAGTTTTTGTGTAATAAAATACTCGAAATAAAACCTTCAGTATTGCATGCACATTGGCAATACGAGCATTCATTGGGTGCCCTGGATTCAAAAATTCCCTTATTAATAACGTGCAGAGATTCTCCACTTCACGTATTACGATACCTGCCTAACTCATACAGGTTTCTAAGATTATGTATTGCTTTATATGTTATTAACAGAGCCAGGCATTTATCAGCCACTTCAAATTATTTAGCGAGAAACATTAAACTCTTATCTTTTAATAAGGCTATAAAAATTATTTCAAACTTTGAACCTGAATGGATTTTTTCCCTCTATAAAAATAAAAGGGTATATAACCCGGTTCCAAAAATTGTAATGATAAACCATTATTTTCAAAGGCGAAAAAATGTAGAAGTCGGTATCCAGGCGTTCCAAATAATAAGAAAACAGTTTCCTACAGCAACTTTGCATTTATATGGTATTGGATTTGGAATAGATGGGCCTGCGCACCATTGGGCTTTAGCTCAGCATCTTGAGGAAAATATTGAATTTAATGGAGTAATTGACTTTAAAGAATTGATGAATGCTTTATCAAGTTATAATATTCTGGTGCATACTGCAAGGGAAGAAACATTTGGTAATATTTTGGCAGAAGCTATGGCGCAGGGCATACCAGTTGTAGGAGGTAATAAAAGCGGTGCAGTACCTGAAGTTGTGGGAACAAATGGTAAGGCCGGGTTTTTGGTAGATATAACTTCAAGCGAAAAAGTAGCCGAAGCCGTATTAAAAATATTAAGCACTGAAAAGATGTATAATCAATTTTCCAGAAATGCAAGGGATGAAGCTTTAAGGAAATTTAAAGCTGAAGATACCGTTGCAGCTTATGAAAAGATATATGTTAACCTGTTAAATGAAATTTGACCTTAAACCAGAGATAAATGGAAACACCTTTAACCAAAAGAGCTTCAGAACTTGAAAAG